>JAJYSF010000240.1 GCA_021793715.1 Actinomycetes bacterium | reverse complement strand
GACGGGCTCGTACGGCGGCTGGTCGAGAACGGCGGCGAGCTGCTCGCGCCAAGTCGTCAGTCGCGTCCACGCGAGGTCGGTGTCGCCGGGTCGGTACGTCTCGTCGAGACGCTGAAGGCGCTCGGATGCCGCCTGTGACGTCGACGAATCGGTGATGCGCCGCTGCGCGATGCGTCCTAGTGGATCGAGCGCCGGTGCCTCCGGGGGAGTGTCCGGCCACCACACGACGACGGGCGCGTCGGGCAGGAGCAGGCCGGTGACGAGTGACTCGGGATTGTTCGCCGCTTCGCCGTGCGCGCGCAGGATGATGACCTCGCTCGCGCCGGCGTCGCCGCCGATGCGGATCTGGGCGTCGAGGCGCGAGGCGTCCTCCGGGTGCGTGACGAGCACGATGACGCGCATCGGGTGCTCGCGGGACGCATCGTTGGCGGCTTCGATCGCGCGCTCCGCGGGTCGGTGATCGCTCTTGATGATGAGAGTGAGCACGCGACCGAGAGCGACCGCGCCGCCCTCTTCGCGGACGGACACGAGCTTCTTCGCGACGGTCGAGACGGTGGTCTCGTTGAGGTCGATGATCACGGGCGCCTCCAAACGCGGCCGTCCTGCGCGAGCAGGGCATCGGCGGATTCGGGTCCCCAGGATCCGGGTTCGTACTGCTCGACAGGCGTGTCGAGCGATGCCCAGTACTTCTCGACGGGGTCGAGGATGCGCCAGGACAGCTCGACCTCCTCGTGGCGGGGGAAGAGCGGCGGATCTCCGAGCAGCACGTCGAGGATCAGTCGCTCGTATGCCTCGGGGCTCGCCTCGGTGAACGCGTGGCCGTAGCCGAAGTCCATCGTGACGTCGCGCACGTGCGTTCCGTTGCCGGGCACCTTCGATCCGAATCGCAGCGTCACGCCCTCATCGGGCTGCACGCGGATCACGAGCGCGTTCTGGCCGAGCTCCGACCGGTCGCGGCCGCGTTCGAACAGGTACTCGGGAGCGCGCTTGAAGACGATCGCGATCTCCGTCACGCGGCGACCGAGGCGCTTGCCGGTGCGCAGATAGAACGGCACGCCCTCCCAGCGGCGGGTCTCGATCCCGACCTTGATCGCGGCGTACGTCTCGGTTGCCGAGCGCGGGTTCATCCCCTCCTCATCGCGGAAGCCGGTGACCTGCTCGCCCCCCTGCCAGCCGCCCGCGTACTGGCCGCGGGCGGTGGCCGTGGAGAGGTCCTCGGGGAGGCGCACGGCCTCGAGCACCTTCTCCTTCTCGGCGCGGAGGTGGTCAGCGGACAGGCTGATCGGCTCCTCCATCGCGGTGAGCGCGAGCAACTGCAGCAGGTGATTCTGGATCACGTCGCGCGCCGCCCCGACGCCGTCGTAGTAGCCGGCGCGGCCGCCGACGCCGATGTCCTCGGCCATCGTGATCTGCACGTGGTCGATGTGGTTCTTGTTCCACAGCGGCTCGTAGAGCTCGTTGGCGAAGCGCAGGGCCAGGATGTTCTGGACCGTCTCCTTGCCGAGGTAGTGGTCGATGCGGAAGATCGCATCGCTCGGGAAGGCGGCCTCGAGCGAGTTGTTCAGCTCGCGCGCTGACTCGAGATCGTGGCCGAACGGCTTCTCGATGACGACGCGACGCCAGCGATCCTCGTCCACCTTCTCGTCGACGAGGCCCGAACGCAGCAGCTGTTGCGCGACGACGTCGAATGCGTTCGGCGGAATCGACAGGTAGAACGCGTGGTTGCCCATCGTTCCACGCTCGCGGTCCAGCGTGTCGACGGTCTCACGGAGACGCGCGAACGCGTCGTCGTCGTCGAAGGTGCCCTCGACGAAGCGGATCCCCTCCGCGAGCTGCTGCCACGTCTCCTCGCGGAACTCTGTGCGGGCGTGGTTCCTCACAGCATCGCGGACGACCTCCGCGAAGTCCTGATCGTCCCACTCGCGACGGGCGAAGCCGACGAGGGCGAATCCGGGGGGAAGGAGGCCGCGGTTGGCGAGGTCGTACACGGCCGGCATCAGCTTCTTGCGTGACAGGTCGCCCGTCACGCCGAAGATCACGAGGGCACTGGGCCCGGCGATGCGATTGAGGCGACGGTCGTCGCTGTCGCGCAGCGGATTGACGCCGCGCTGGATGGGAGCAGGCATGGGTTCCTTCGTCGGGTCAGAGGCGAAGCCTGATGCCGGGGAGCGGACGCGGCGCGCTCCCCGGCACGGGGCGTCGTCAGCGAGCGGCCTCGAGGGCCTCAGTGACCGTCTTCTGCAGGTCTCGCCACGAGGCGTCGAACTTCTCGACACCCTCGTCCTCGAGGACCTGCGTGACGTCGGCGAAGTCGACGCCGACGGCGGCGAGCTGCGCGAACACCTCGCGGGCGTCTTCGTAGTTCACGGTGACGGTGTCGCCGCGGACCTCGGCGTGATCGAACGTGGCCTCGAGCGTCTTCTCCGGCATCGTGTTCACGGTGCCCTCGGCGACGAGCTCGGTCACGTAGAGCGTGTCCGGCAGCGCGGGATCCTTCACACCCGTCGACGCCCACAGCGGACGCTGCACGTTGGCGCCCGCGGCGAGAAGGTCGGTCGCGCGCTTCTCGGCGAAGCGCTTCTCGAAGAGCTCGTAGGCGAGGCGCGCGTTGGCGATGCCGGCGCGCGACTTCAGCGCGGTGGCCTCGTCGGATCCGATCGCGGTGAGACGCTTATCGACCTCCGTATCGACGCGCGAGACGAAGAACGACGCGACAGAACGCAGCTTCGACAGGTCGTGACCCGCGTCGCGCGCCTTCTCAAGGCCCGCGAGGTACGCGTCGATGACCTCGCCGTAGCGCTCGAGGCTGAAGATCAGCGTGACGTTGACGCTGATGCCCGCGCCGATCGTCTCGGTGATGGCGGGCAGGCCGCCCCGGGTCGCCGGGATCTTGATGAGGGCGTTCTCGCGGTCGACGCGCTTCCAGAGATCCTTCGCCTGCGCGACGGTACCCGCCGTATCGTGGGCGAGGTCAGGGGAGACCTCGATCGAGACGCGCCCATCGACGCCGTCGGTCGCGTCGTAGACGGGACGGAACACGTCGCACGCTTCCTGTACGTCGCGCGTCGTGATGGAGAAGATCGCCTGGTCGGTCGTCGCATCCTGCGCGGCGAGCTCGGCGACGGAATCCGCGTAGGCGGCGCCGTTCGAGAGCGCACCGGCGAAGATCGTCGGGTTCGTCGTCACTCCCGTGACGTCGCGCGTCGTGATGAGCTCGGCGAGGTTGCCGCTCGTGATGCGCTCACGG
>JAJYSF010000239.1 GCA_021793715.1 Actinomycetes bacterium | reverse complement strand
CGTTGACCTTCTCGATGACCTCCCAGGCACGCGGGCCCTGGATCTGGAAGCGGTAGTACTGGCGCGACACGGCGTGGCCGTAGGGGCGCGACGGCGAGCGGCGGTCGACCTCGACGTCCAGGTTCGCGTATCCGCCGGTCTCACCGTGGTACATGAGCCAGTTCGACGCGGGTGAACGCCCGACGTAGACGTACTCTTCCTCGGCCTCACGGAAGAGGATGCCGTCGCCGATGACGTGGCCCGAGGCCGTCGTCGGCACGTACTGCTTGGCCTTGTTCACCGCGAAGTTCGCGACCGAGTTGATCGCGGTGTCGCTGATGAGCTTGATGGCGTCGGATCCCTTGAGGAACACGTTATCCATGTGGTGCGACTGGTCGTAGAGCACGGCCGTCTCGCGCCACGCGCGCTGTTCCTTGATCCAGTTCTGGAAGTCGGCGGGGACGACCGGATAGATGTACGAGCCGATCTGCGAGTTGCGCAGCATGTCGACGGCGTTACCTGCCTGGTCGATGGCCTGCTGGAGATTCTGAGGTGCCACGGTGAACCTTTCTCTGTTCGTGGTTGCGGGTCAGGTGTTGAAGACGATGGTGTGGTTGCCGTGCCGGATGATGCGATCCTGCGCGTGCCAGCGGACGGCCCGGGAGAGTACGGCGCGCTCGACGTCGGCGCCACGGGCCTGCAGGTCCGCGGCGGTGTCGGCGTGCGTGACGCGCACGACGTCCTGCTCGATGATGGGGCCCTCGTCGAGCTCTTCGGTGACGTAGTGCGCGGTGGCGCCGACGAGCTTCACGCCCCGCTCCTTGGCCTTGCGGTACGGCCCGGCACCGATGAATGCGGGCAGGAAGGAGTGGTGGATGTTGATGACCGGGACGCCGATCTTCTCGAGGAAGTCGTTCGAGATGACCTGCATGTAACGGGCCAACACGACGAAGTCGACGTTGCCCTTCAGCAGCCCCAGGATCTCGGCCTCGGACTGAGACTTGTCCGGCCCCTTCTGGGACGGCACGTGGAAGAACGGCACGCCGAACGTGCGCACGTCATCGGCGACGTCGGTGTGGTTCGAGATCGTCATCGGGATCGTGACCGGCAGCTCGCCGCGACGGTGACGCCACAGCAGGTCGAGCAGGCAGTGGTCGCTCTTCGAGGCGAGCACGGCCATCCGCAGCGGGATCGAGAGGTCGCGCAGCCGCCAGTCGAGGCCCATCGGCTTCACCGTCTCGTCGAGGTCGGCGCGGATCTCCGGCAGCGCCGCGACGAGGTCGGGCCGGTGGAACACGATTCGCTGGAAGAAGTCGCCGCCCGTCGGGCCGGTCGAGTGCTGGTCGAGCGAAATGATGTTGCCGCCCCGTCGCGATACGAGCGAGGCGATCTCGTTCACGATGCCGGCCTGGTCCGGTCCGTGGACGATGAGGCTCGCGTGATCGACGAGGTGCGGGATGGGGGCGGTCATGACGCATCCTTTCGGAACTTCTGCGCCCACTCGGCCGTCGCGAGCAGACCACCGAAAGTGTAGAGGTGGATGCCGACGTCGCCGGCCGTGGGGTCGTCCTCGACAAGGGCGCCGAGCTCGTTCACGAAGCGGTCGGGGCCCGCCGTCCCCATCAGGTTGGTCAGCGAGAAGCCGTACTTCTTCACGATCATCGCGTTCGCGCCGACGCCGAATCGGCGGGCGAACGCGAGCAGGCGCTTGATGCCCGCCGGGCCGGGAACGCCGATGCGCAGCGGCGCGTCGATGCCGCGCTCGCGCACCTCGCGGATCCAGGAGATGACCGGATCCGTGTCGAAACCGAACTGCGTGAGCACGACGCGACCGAGGCCCTGCTCGGTGAGCGCCGTCGACTTGCGCTCGAGGTGATCCCACAGGTCGGCGTCCGAGATGTCGGGGTGCCCCTCGGGGTATCCGGCGATCGACACCTCCTTGACGCCGAACTCGGGCAGGCGTCCGGACTGGATGAGGTCGAGCGCGCTCGCATACGGACCCATCGGGGTCTCCGGGTCGCCGCCGACGCAGAAGACGTTCTCGATCGCGTCGACCTCGCGCAGCGCGGAGAGGAACTCCTCGAGCTGGCCGGGCGAAGCGATGCGGCGCGCGGAGATGTGCGCGACCGGGGTGAAGCCGGCTTCCTTGACCGCCTTGGCTGCGGCGACGCGCATCTCGAGGTCCTCGTTTCCGAGGAAGGTCACGTTGATCCGCGTCCCCGCGGGGAGCGCGTGCTGGGCCTCGTGCAGTCCGGGCACGTCTTTGCCCGTCATCTCGAGGGAGAAGTCATCGATGAGCTTGATACCGGGGTTCACGGGTGATCCTTTCGAATCGGTGCGCGTCGTCGCGCGTCAAATTACAGAGTACCTATATGGATAGGTAAAGGGAAGAGGGAAAATCGCGCCCGCCTCGACAAGCGCGAGACGGGCGCGATTTCCGCGGCAGATCAGTTCGCGCGGTAGGTCGTGCGCGCTTTCTGGGTGAGGGGTGCGGGCTGCACCGTGGCGCGGATCTTCACCTGCACGTGATCCTCGACCTGCAGCTTGGAGGACGGCGTGTCCTCGCCCCAGACGACGGTCACCTCGGTGCCGGGCTCGGCGAACTCGGGCTCGACGACGGCGAGCGACAGGATCGCGCGCTCGTTCGCGGAGTAGCCCGTCCATGTCGACTGGCCCACAGTGCGCCCGCCCGACTCAACGCGGTCGGCGTGGAACGTGTCGTAGAGCGACATCGGCAGGTTGAAGTACTTGGCGCCGGGTCCGGGGCGGTACATCGAGCCGACCGCATCGGCGACGTCATCGCCGTTCCAGACGAGCGTCACCTTGCGGCGCGTGTCCGTGCGGCCCTCCTCGACGGCCTTCTCCAGCGCCGCGCGCCCGATGAAGTCGTGGTCGAACGACACGATCCGGCCGTAGTCGAGCTCGAACGGTGTGACGTAGTAGTCCTCGATGTTGTCGGAGTGGAAGCTGCCGCCGAGCGGGGAGATCGTCTCGTACGCGTTCTCCTTCAGCCACTTGCGGTACGGCGCGAGGCGCTCGTCCGTGTAGATCGCGGGAAGCGGCCGCGGAAGCCAGCCCGACTCGAGCGCATTGGTGTGATAGGCGCGGCCGCCGACCTGGATCATGCCGTGCTTCGCGCCCGCCTCGAGGAGCGCCGCGTGAACGGCGGCCTGGTCCTCCCACGGGCCCCACATCTCGAAGCCGGGCTCGCCGGCCATGCCGTGACGGAGTGCGCGGACTTCCTTGCCGCCGATCGTGAAGCGCGTCATGTGGAAGAACTTGAGCTTC
>JAJYSF010000238.1 GCA_021793715.1 Actinomycetes bacterium | reverse complement strand
CCGATCTCCGCGCGCAGGGTCAGCGCGCCGTGAGGACGATCGGACCGTCTTCGGTGATCGCGATCGTGTGCTCGCTGTGCGCCCCGCGGGATCCATCGGCGCTGCGGAGCGTCCAGCCGTCGCGCTCGTCGGTGACGAGCTTGTCGGTCGTCTGCAGGAACCACGGCTCGATCGCCACGACGAGTCCCGGTTTCAGAGGGAAGCCGCGTCCGGCGCGACCGTCGTTGGGGATGTGCGGGTCGCCGTGCATCGTGCGGCCGACGCCGTGGCCGCCGAAGTCGGTGTTGATGCTGAGGCCGTCACCCCGGGCGACGGCGGCGATGGCGGCGGAGATGTCGCCCACCTTGCTGCCGCTCTGGGCGGCCGCGATCGCGGCCTCGAGCGCACGCTCGGTCGTGTCGATGAGCGCGAGGTCCTCGTCGCGTGGCGTGCCGACGACGAACGACACGGCGGAGTCGGCGACCCAGCCGTTGATCGACACGGCGAAGTCGAGCGTGACGAGGTCGCCGTCGCGCAGCGTGTAGTCGTAGGGGCGCCCGTGCAGCACCGCATCGTTGACTGAGGTGCAGATGACATGACCGAACGGACCTGACCCGAACGACGGCGCGTAGTCGAGGTAGCAGCTCTCGGCACCGGCCGCGCGGATCATCGCGTGAGCGCGACGGTCGATCTCCAGCAGATTCATGCCGACCTTCGTCTCTTCGGAGAGGGTCTGCAGCGTCTCCGCGACGAACCGTCCCGCCGGTCGCATCGCCTCGATCTCGGCAGGTGTGCGCAGCTCGATCATCTGGTGTCCTTTCGGGTCGCCGACCATTCTCGCGCATGTCGACCGGGCGGGTCCCGAGAACGCTGTGAGCGGTGGAGCGCGCATGTGGCACAATAGACGTTTGTGCCGTGGCCGGCGCGCCCGTCGGTGCGTCCGGTTTCGACTCTGCCACAGGGGAGTCGAGGATCCGTTCGTCAGATCGGCTCTCATGCGCACCGCAATCACCTGACCTTTTGCGCGGGCGACCTGTGGCGGCCGCAGGAAGCGAACCATCATGAACATCATCGATGCCGTCGACGCAGCATCGCTGCGGACCGACGTGCCGGAGTTCGGGCCCGGCGACACCGTCAAGGTGCACGTCAACATCATCGAGGGCAGCCGCTCCCGCATCCAGGTCTTCCAGGGCGTCGTGCTCGGTCGCCAGGGTGGTGGCGTGCGCGAGACCTTCACCGTGCGCAAGATCAGCTTCCAGGTCGGCGTCGAGCGCGTGTTCCCCGTGCACTCGCCGATCATCGACAAGATCGAGGTCGTCAGCCGCGGTGACGTGCGCCGTGCGAAGATCTATTACCTGCGCGGTCGCACCGGCAAGCGTGCGAAGATCCGCGAGAAGCGCGAGAACGTCTGATCCTCGAGCGATCGTGACCGAACGCCCCGCGACGCTTCCGTCGCGGGGCGTTCGACGTATGGGAACCTGAAGGCGATGACAACAGAAGCAGAGACGGCCCCGTCAGACGACCGGCCGGGCGGACGCGGGGTGCTGACCTTCCTGCGCGACGTCGTCATCATCATCGTCATCGCCGCCGTCGTGTCGATGCTCATCAAGGCCTTCGTCGTGCGGTCGTTCTACATTCCGTCGGCCTCGATGGAGGACACGCTCATGACGGACGACCGGATCCTCGTCGACGAGCTGACCGTGAACTGGACGGGATACGAGCGGGGGGACGTCATCGTGTTCGCGGATCCGGGCGGCTGGCTGCCCGATCCGGACGGCGACACCCCGGGCGGACTCGCCGGCGCGATGAACTGGCTGCTCACGGCCATCGGCGTCTCGGCGGCCGATTCCGAGGAGCACCTCGTCAAGCGCCTCATCGCCCTGCCCGGCGACCACGTCGAATGCTGCAACGCCCTCGGCCAGCTCACCGTCAACGGCGCGGGGGTCGACGAACTCGACTACCTGCGGCTTCCCGACGGATCCACGCGTGCGTCGATGACCGACTTCGACGTCGTCGTTCCGGACAACGCCGTCTGGGTCATGGGAGACAACCGCAACCGGTCGCAGGACTCGCGCTACCACGACACGCAGCCCGGCGGCGGGTTCGTCCCCCTCGATAAGGTCGTCGGCCGCGTCGTCCTGCGCACCTGGCCGCTGTCGCACTTCGGCCCGCTCGACGATCGCACCCCGGCGTTCACCGGCGTTCCGGAGTCCGATCGATGACGCCGGTTGCTCCCACGCTCGACCTTGAGCGACGTCTGCTCGACACGGCGCCGCTCGTGATCGGCCTCGACGAGGTCGGCCGGGGCGCGCTTGCCGGTCCTGTCACCGTCGGGGCCGCGGCGATCGACCACGCCGTCGCCGCCACCGCCGTCCCGGAAGGGCTGCGCGACTCGAAGCTCGTCACTGCCCGTCGACGTCCCGATGTCGCCGCGCGCACCGCCGAGTGGGTGTGCGGAAGCGCCCTCGGGTGGGCGACTCCGGGCGAGGTCGACGAACACGGGATCCTCGGAGCGCTCGGTCTCGCAGCCGTCCGCGCCCTCGGGGCGCTCCGTGCAGGCGGACTCGACGTGCCATCGGGCGTCGTGCTCCTCGACGGCAACCATGACTATCTCTCGCCCGTGGCGGAGACGATGATGGGGCGCCTCGACCTGCGGACCGTCGTCGGCGGCGACCGTGACCGCGCGTCGATCTCGGCGGCATCGATCGCGGCGAAGGTCGCGCGCGATGCCCTGATGGTCGACCTCCACGACGGCCACGCTCCGTACGCCTGGGACCGCAACAAGGGCTACGGCAGCGCCGCGCACCGTGCGGCGATCCGGGAACGCGGCCTGACCGACCATCATCGACGTTCGTGGGCAATCGCCTAGGCTGGGGACACCATGGATGAGGACTCCTTCGAGGAATTCGACCGCGAACTCGAACTCGCGCTGTATCGCGAGTACCGCGATGTCGTCGGCCAGTTCCAGTACGTCGTGGAGACCGAGCGACGGTTCTACCTCGCGAACGACGTCAACGTCGTGCGCCACGACACCGAGCACGACTTCTACTTCGAGCTCACGATGCGCGACGTGTGGGTGTGGGACATCTACCGCGCCGATCGCTTCGTGACATCGGTGCGCGTGCTGACGTTCAAGGACGTCAACGTCGAGGAGCTGCCGCGACGCGACTTCGAGCTCCCCGACGACCTCTCGCTCGGCAAGAGCTGACGCCCCTCGGCGTGTCGACGAGGCGGTCCGACTGGTCCACAGCCCACCGGATTCACGACCCGTCCGCAGCACCCCCGGAATGACGCG
>JAJYSF010000237.1 GCA_021793715.1 Actinomycetes bacterium | reverse complement strand
CGGGTGCCCGACGAGCAGGTTCTGGATGCGTTTGTTGCGCGCGACCTCCGCGATGACGGCGCGGTCCGTCGTCCTCAGCACGAGGCGGTCTTCGTCGTCGCGCTCGATCGTCAGGCGGCCGTATCGGCCGACCGTTTCGCGCAGGTCGGTCGACACCGACGGCGGAACCGGGAATCGCGAGTACTTCTCGAGCGTCGCGAGCATCTCGTCCGCGGTGTGGCCCGCGGCGCGCGCGTTCCAGAGACCGAGGCGCGTGATGCGGTACGTGTGAATGTGCTCAGGGGCGCGTTCGAGTTCCGCGAAGACAGCGAGATCGTGCCGCGCCGTCTCGGCGTCGGCGTGGGCGACCTCGAGCAATACGGTGCGGTCGCTCTGGACGATCAGCGGGCCGGACATGACCAATCAGTCTACGCCCGTTTTGCTGACTGGATCAGCGAGACCGGCAGGGTGCGTTCGACGTCTGCGCGCGCATCACGGCCCCGCAAGCGACCGCCGCCGAGCCCGGTCGGGTCGAGCGTGAGCTCGCGGGTGGATCCGTCCGGCATGTTCACCACGACCACGAGCGTCGCGCGGTCGCGAATCGCCCCGTCGAGCTCGCGGCGCAGCCACGCGCGATCCACGTCGGCGCCCTGGCGTTCGCGCAGGCGCGCGATGAGCGGGAGGAAGTCGTCGCCCTCTCTGTCGTCCGGAGCGAGTCGGTGTCGATCCGGCGCCGCGATGCTGCCGTCCGCCTCGATCACCACGACGGGATAGCGCGCGTCGGCGAGGGCCCAGAAGGTCGCATCGCGTCCCGCGCGGCTCGCGAGCAGCGCGCCGTCGGGCGTCAGGCCCAGGGGCGCGAGCGACTGGTCGACCGCGATCGCGCGGAGCAGGTCGTGATCCGGGCTCGACACGATCGTGCGGTCGGATCCGAGCTCTCGCGAGACCCGCACGCGCCCGTGGCGCTCGGCGGAGCGTTGGATGAGGTAGTCGAGAGGCTGCGGGACGCCGGTGAGCGACACCTCGGCGAGGAAGGAATGCATGCTGTCGGCCGTCTCGCCCGCGCTCAGCGCACGGGCGATCGTCGCCTCGGTGAAGCGGTAGCTCGACGCCTGGGCCTGCGACTCCCGGACCGCCATCTGTCGCAGGCGGGCGTCGATTGTCGGCGCGAGCGTGCCGGGGCTGATCGCCGTGAGGTCGTTCTGCAGGTACACGCGGTCGACCTCCTGCGGCAGGAGGGCGACGAGCGCATCCGCATCCGCCGCACGCCCCTCCCGCAGCGGCCGCGCCCAGGTTGGCTCGGTCGGATCCGCGCCCGCGACGAGTCCGGCGAGTCGCGCGAACGCGATCCAGCCGCGCGACTTGCGCGGCCACGCGTCGTCGAGCGGATAGGCCAGGTCCCACTGTGCCGGGTCGATCCAGCCGCCGTCGGACGTACGCAGTCCCGCGGGGAGCGCGTCGCGCAGGCGCTCGGCGAGGTCGCTCCAGCGTCGCGGCGTCGATTGCCGCACCCACTCGGCTCCGGCCGACGTCGCGAACAGGTGGCGGTCGTGGCCCCTCATGAGTCCGGTCGCCGTCGCGAGGCGCGCGAGGACGTCGGCCTCGTCGGCGGATCCGACGACATCGCGTTCGGCGAGTCGGCGTCGTTCCGCGACGCCGAGCGATCCCGTCGCGAGGCGCGCAAGCGGCGAGCGCAGGGCCACGAGGATCAGATCGGCGAGTGCGGTGAGGGTTATGAACGCGCGCTCGGCGGCATGGCCGGCGTCGGTCGGATCCGCGGGTGTCGGCGTGGACGCGGACAGCGGCGAGACGTCGCCGAGCGTCTCGATGACCCCCGGCAGTGCCCGCCCGTCGGCGTCCGTGAGCGTGAGCGTCTCGCGCGGCTCGCCGACGGCGAGGGCAACGAGATCCTCGCGCGGCAGCGACGACAACGCAGCGGCGACGGCATCCGGTTGCAGCAGCGATTCGGCGACGTCGAAGAAGTCGTTCCAACTCGACGCGGGCGCAGCGTGGGGAGAGAGGCGCCGATGGCGGAACAGCTCTGCAAGTGCGTCATCGTCGGCCGCCATGAGGCGCTCGGCGACCAGGCGCGCGACAGAGCTGTTGACGCGCGTCACTGCCGGTTCGCCCTGCCCCGGCGCACGAAGCTCGAGATGAGCACGATGAGCAGGAGGACGAACGCCAGAATGGGGCCGTACATCTGCACGGCGAAGACGGCCGGCCATACCCCGCCGTAGTCGTCGACACCGACCGCTCCCGCCACGATCACGGCGACGAAGCACCCGATCGCGGCCGCGAGGATCCCGATCGACGTGAACGCGAGGATCCGGTCGACGCGCCGCACGGGAGGGGTGCTGTCGGGTTTGTTGCTCATCCCTCCAACTTTAGTCGCTGCGCCGCACCCACGCGGCCGGGGAGAGGGAGGCAGGCGGTAATCTCGAGGGGAGGGATCATTCGGTCCCTCATCGTTTCGTTCACGGTTCTTCTCAGCGAGGTCATCATGCCCACCGGCAAGGTCAGGTTCTACGACGAGGACAAGGGTTTCGGCTTCATCTCGTCCGATGACGGCCAGGATGTCTTCTTGCACGCCAGTGCCGTCCCCGATGGGGTGTCGCTGCGCAAGGGCACGCGGCTCGACTTCGGCATCGCCGACGGTCGCCGCGGTCCTTCGGCGCTCTCGGTGCGCGTCCTCGATGCCCCGCGGAGTGCGGTGAAGGCGCAGCGGAAGAACCCCGACGACATGGTGGTGATCATCGAGGACCTCGTGGGTCTGCTCGATGAGATGGGCGGCGATCTGCGGCGCGGCCGATACCCCTCGAACTCGCACGCGCGCAAGATCGCCAGCGTGCTCCGGAAGGTAGCCGATGACATCGACATCTGACATCTCGCCCGACGTCGCGGAGTCGCTCGCGCGCGCCGCGCTGGCGGAGATCACCCCGACGTCGACGGTGGGCGCCTACGTGGATCGCGCGGTCGCGGACGACGGCGTCGTGACGCTGCGGTTCGAGACGACGCAGAGCGCATATCGCGGCTGGTTCTGGACGGTCGCGCTCGCCGCGATCGAGGGACAGGAGCCGACGGTGCTCGAGGCGGAGCTGCTTCCGGGCGACGACGCCCTCCTCGCGCCCGACTGGGTGCCGTGGTCGCAGCGACTCGAGGAGTACAAGGCGCAGCAGGCCGCGGCGGAGGCCGAGCAGAAGGCCGCCGAGGAGGAATCCGACGGCGGTGACGGCGACGATTACGACGATGACGGTCATGACGATGACGATGATGATCACGACGACGATGATGATCACGACGATGGCTC
>JAJYSF010000236.1 GCA_021793715.1 Actinomycetes bacterium | reverse complement strand
CGCGGCACTTGGCGCGCTGCTGTGGCGCGAGGCGGTCGCCGACCTCGTGCTGCGGCCGTACGTGCTCATCGCGTCAGCGGTCGTCGTGGCGGCGTACGCGATCCTGTGGGTCATCCTGTCGATCGACACGCTCCGCCTCGTGCGGCTCGTCAAGACGCGCACACCGCAGCGGTTCCTGATCGCGCTGCTCGCGATCGTGCTGATGCTCCTGCAGGGGGCGACGGGCGCGCTCGCCGCACCGCGGCTGTTCGCTGCGGGCGGCACGCTCGGATCGATCTTCCACTCGTCGGGACCGGTCATCCCGGCGAGCGATGGCTACTACAACGTGCTGCTGCTCGGCGCCGACTCGGCGGAGGACCGCGACTCGGTGCGCTACGACAGCATCTCGGTGATCTCGATGGACGCCGAGACCGGGCGGATGACGATCACCGGCATTCCCCGCGACCTGCAGCACTTCCCATTCAGCGACGGCAGCCCGATGCGCGAGCTCTACCCGAACTACTTCGAGGGGCACGCCGACCCATCGTGCGGGTGGAGCAGCGGCCTCAACCAGCTGACGAACGCGGTGGAGTTCTGCCGCGAGGACTCGGGGGAGGGGCTCTACCCCGACGCCGGCGCGAACGCGTCGACGCCCGCGATCGAGGCGACGAAGGACGCCGCGGAAGGCCTGCTCGGAATCGAGATCCCGTACTACGTCTCGATCGACATGCACGGATTCGAGGCGCTCATCGATGCGCTCGGCGGTGTCGACATCACGGTCGACGAGAGGTTGCCCGAGGGACCGGGACCGGCCTACGAGGGCCAGCCCGCGAGCGAGTGGGCGACGGGGTGGATCGAAGAGGGCGACCAGCACATGAGCGGCGAGACGGCGCTCTGGTACGCGCGCTCCCGCTACACGACGAGCGACTGGGACCGCATGCAGCGCCAGCGCGAGCTGCAGGAGGCGGTCATCAGCCAGATGACGCCGCAGAACGTCCTCGCGCGCTTCCAGGAGGTGGCGCGTGCCGGCGACGACGTGATCACGACCGACGTGCCGCAGGGCCTCGTCTCCACCTTCGTCGAGCTCGCGGTCGATTCGCGCTCGCAGGAGATGACGTCGATCGAGCTCAACCCCGACAGCGGCGTCGATCAGGACTGGCCCGACGCGGCCGCGATCCAGCAACTGATCGACGAGGCACTCCACCCGACGGACGAGACCGAGGAACCCGTCGAGTGAGGGTTCTCAGAATCGCCTGCGCGCGGGCGATAGGATCCAGTGTGACCTTCTGCGTTCGACCCCTGCGAGGCGCGCTCCTGTGACGAACATCGACCTGTCTCAGTACGACGTCCCGGGGCGCGGGCGGGGCCTGCGCGATGTCGTCCGGTGGCGTTACCTGCTGTCGCTGCTGATCCGTAAGGGCACGGCGACGCGGTACCGTAACTCCACGCTCGGATGGACCTGGTCGTACGTCAAGCCGCTCATCCAGTTCTTCATCTATTACCTGGTGATGGGGTTCATCTTCGGGATGGACCGTGGCGTCGACAACTTCCCGCTGTACCTGTTCTCCGGCTTCATCACCGTGCAGTTCTTCAACGAGGGGTTCGGCAACGCGACGGGATCGGTCGTCGGCAACAAGGCGCTCGTGAAGAAGATCTATCTGCCGCGGGAGCTGTTCCCGATCGCGGCGATCGCGGGCGCGTTCATCCACTTCCTCCCGCAGCTGGCGATCCTGATCGTCGTCGCGCTGGTCTACGGGTGGGTTCCGACCGTCGCGGGCGCGGGAGCGATCCTGCTCGGACTCGCCATCATCGCGCTGGTGGCCTTCGGCCTCGGGCTGCTGTTCTCGGGCATCAACGTCCGCTTCCGCGACATCGATAACTTCGCCGAGGTCATCCGCCAGCTGGCGACCTGGGCCTCTCCCGTGCTCTATACCTGGCAGCTCATCGAGGAACACCTCGGCGACATCTGGCTGTTCCTCTACCTGTGTAACCCGATCACGGTCGCGGTCGAGCTGATGCACTTCGGCTTCTGGGTTCCGACGGTCGACGAGTACTCCGCGTCGAACGAAGGCGGCTGGGTCGGATTCGCCCCGCACTTCGGGACGCACATCGCTATCGCCATCGCCATCGGGGTCGTGCTCGTCATCATTGGGCAGCTCACCTTCCGCCGATTCGAACGCACCTTCGCTCAGGACGTGTGATGACCGACACTCTGCAACAGACCTCCGAGCGCACCCCGGCGATCATCGTCGACGGCGTGACGAAGCGGTTCGTGAAGCGCAACACCCATTCCCTCAAGGAAGGGTTCATCAATTGGACGCGCGGGAAGAAGGTGCGCGCCGACTATTTCGAAGCCCTCCAGGACGTCAGCTTCCAGATCGGCGAGGGCGAATCCGTCGCCGTGCTCGGCTTCAACGGATCCGGGAAGTCGACCACGCTCAAGATGGTGTCGGGCGTCATGGAGCCCGACGAGGGGCGCGTATTCACGAAGGGGAGGGTCGCGGGGCTCATCGAGGTCGGCGCGGGCTTCCACCCTGAGCTCAGCGGTCGCGAGAACGTGTATCTGAATGCCGCGATCCTCGGCATGTCGAAGAAGCAGATCGAGGAGCGCTTCGATGACATCGTCGCCTTCAGCGAAATCGGCGAGTTCATCGACCAGGAGGTCAAGCACTACTCGTCCGGAATGTTCATGCGCCTGGCGTTCTCGGTCGCGATCCATGTCGACCTCGACATCCTCCTCGTCGACGAGGTCCTCTCGGTCGGCGACGCCCCATTCCGCAAGAAGTGCAACCAGAAACTGCGCGAGCTCACCGAGCAGGGCGTGACGATGCTCGTGGTCAGTCACAACATGAAGACGGTACAGCAGCTCTGCTCGCGCGGCATCGTCATCCACGAGCACCGTGTGCTCTTCGACGGCCCCATCGATGACGCCGTCGAGGTCATCCGCACCACCCCGCACTGATCCGAGCCGTCGGGAGCACGCAGGTCGAGACTGCGCTGCGAGCGACTCAGTCCTTGCGGAACTTCCGCTTGAGGATGCGGAGGGTGCGCTCGGGGAGGCTGTAGCGCTCGATCTCGCGGCGGAGCCCCTGTTCCACCTCGACGAGGCGCTGGTCGATGAACTTCGTCAGGTACAGGGGCAGTCCGGGGCCGTACTCGCGAACGTATTCGCGCAATGCGGCATCGCGCAGCTCGGCGTCGTACTTCCGGTGCTCGGACCCGGCCGAGATCACACTGTTGCCGTCGATCCCGGCGTGTCCGGGCCGCTGGTGCCAGTAGGCGAATGGCCGATCGTCGAGGTACTCGAGCGGCCCCC
>JAJYSF010000235.1 GCA_021793715.1 Actinomycetes bacterium | reverse complement strand
ATTGGACACGATCGTCAACACTCTGTCATTTCTCCCGCATCGCGCCGAGAACCAGCGCTACTGTGTCGCCATGCCCTCTCAGCCCATGACGACGAGAGCCGGACGCAAGACCAAGACGCTCTTGCTGACCGTGCTCGGCTCCGCCGTCGCCCCGCGGAACCTCACGCTCTGGCAGGAGACGTACGTGCGGGCGCTGGCTGACCTGGGTGCCAGCGAAGCGGCCGCGCGCCAGACCATTGCTCGTGCCGTCTCCGCCGGGTGGCTCGCCAGCACCCGCGAGGGTCGACGCAGTCGGCTCTCGGTTCCGGGCGAGCACCGCGAGGGTCTCGACGAGGGGGCCCGGCGGGTTGAGCGGTTCGGGACGCAGCCCCCCTGGTCGGGAGAATGGCTCGTGCTCATCCTGACTGTCCCGGAACAGGCTCGCGCTCTGCGTCACCGCTTTCGCACGCAACTCGGGTGGCTGGGATTCGGGTCGCTCGGCAACGGGGTGTGGATCTCACCCCACGTCGACAGCGAGGACGAGATCAGGGCGCTGCTGTCATCGGCGGAGGGAATCGGCGACTCGCACCTGTTTCGTTCGGCCACGTACGCTGACGCGCGGCCGCAACGCCTTGCGAACGCCGCGTGGGACATCGGCTCCCTCCGCGACCGCTACGACGCGTTCGTCACACGATTCACCGCCTCGCAGCCGCACACCGGCCCCGAGGTCTGGTCGGAATGGGTCGAGCTCGTGACTTCATGGCGACACTTTCCGCTGTTCGACCCCGAACTGCCCGACCACCTCCTGCCGCCGAACTGGCCGCGCGACCACGCGCGGGAACTGTTCGAGAGCCGCAACACCCTGTGGCTCCCGGGCGCCTTCGCCCACCTCGAAGACATCGAACGGAGTATCGTGCCATGACCGACGACGTCCAGCGCACCGTCGCCGCCCTGAATGACCAGGACGCGACCTTCCACGCACAGGGGATGACCGTGGAATCCGTGGCGGACGGGCGGGTCTCGATCTCGCTCACCGTCCGCGCGGACATGACCAACGGCGCCGGCGTCGCTCACGGAGCATGGGTGTTCATGGTCGCCGACACCGCGTTCGGGTACGCAGCGGCCACGCGTCTGCCGAACGCGCTCACGGCCGACGCGGATATCCGGTTTCACCGACCGGCGCCCGCCGGCACACGGCTCGTCGCCGAAGCAGAGGTGGTCACGCAGACGCGGTCCACGCTGCTGATCGACGTCGTCGTCTCGAATGACGCCGGCCACCGGGTAGCGAGCTTCCGAGGCGGTGCGCGCGCCGGCCGGCCGCGTCAGACGGATCCCTCCTGACGCGTGCCGGCCGTGCGCGAGCAGCGTTACGCGTCGCCGGTTCTCCCATCGCCGTCGACCGTGGGCCACGCCGCCTCCATCCGGTACGGCACGGGATGGAACACGGCCTCGATAGCGACGATCTCGCTCCGGACGATCTTGAACGCTTCGAGCATCGCGTAGGTGTGGGGCCGTAGGAAACCCGACCGCATGTGCTGCCCATCCGTGAGCGTGTACTCCTTGATACGTCCGCTGTGGTCGATGAACGCCCCCGCGAGCACGAGGCCGGTCTCGACGTCGACGATCGGATAGCGACGCCCGCGCACGCGCTCGTTGCTGCGGAAGAAGCCGAGCTCGAACGATGAGCGGCAGTCCATCCGCAGCGTCGGCGGCACGTTCGGGTCGGTGTTCTGCGTCGTCCACACGCCGTTCTCGCGCCGGCGGCACTCCTCCGAGAATCGCGTGTGGATCTCGCCCGTGTTCTGCTGCAGTGTCGAGAAGTAGCCGTCCACGAGCGCGATCAGCTCCGCTCGGTCAGCCCGATCCTCGGCGGCGACGGCGGCGGCGAATTCCGGGCGCGATGCGATGTCCGCGTTGTGGAAGGCACCGGCCGCGTCCTTTCCGCGGGTGACCACGAGCTCGCTCTCGACGATGCGGCCGGTGTCGTCGACCAAGATCCGCTGGAAGAACGGGCTCCAGTCATCGCCCTCGCGCAGAATGCCCATGACCGCTGCACCGCGACCGTCGTCGATGCGCACATCAAGGCGGTCGACGTCGGTGACGGTCTGCCAGGCGCCGTCTCCGATGGGCAGGCGCACGTTGTTCTCCGTCGTGACCGCACCCGGCGCCCAGGGCACCCGTGAGGGGTCTGAGGCCGCGAGCGCGGCGAGATAGTCGTCGAGGTGGTGTGGCGTCGTCATGGGATCCTTTCGGTTGCGAAATAGGTCAGCGCGCCGACGTCACCTGGTGCGCATGCAGCGGAGGCCGATTCGGCCCGGCCGACGCGCACGGAGCGACGCCGATCGGGCCGAATCAGGGAAAGGGGCGTCAGCTCGCGGGCTCGAGCCAGTAGATCGCCGGCAGCAGGTTGCCGTACGGGCGCTCGACGCCGTCGACGACATCGGCGTTGTAGAAGTAGAACGTCGTCGTCTGCTGGATCGGCACCGTCCAGGCGTCCTCGGTGAAGTACGCCGAGAGGTCCTGCCACGCGGCGATGCGCGTGTCGTCGTCGCGCGTGGTGGCTGCCGCGTTGAAGAGCTCGACGGCCTCGGTGTCTTCGTAACCGCGCGTGTTCGAGCCGCCGTCCGGCAACACGAAGTCGCCGAAGTCGGTGTACGAACCGTTGCTCGACAGCGGCACGAGGATCACGGGGAACTGTCCGGATGTCGCTGCCGGCACCCACTCCGCGATCGGCTTGACGATCAGCTCGACGTTGACACCGACCTCGGCGAACGATGAGGCGATCGCCTCGAGCGCCACCTGGTTCACCGGCGTCGTCGAGATGGGCAGTGTGAAGCCGTCGCCATAGCCCGCTTCCTCGAGCAGAGACTGCGCCTTCTCGGGGTCGTAGGAGTAGAAGTCGTCCAACTCGGGATCGTACGCCTCCGTCTCCGCATTCGCCCACTGCGACGTGATGCGTCCGGGGCTCACGGCCTCGGCGAACGCGTCACGGTCGATCGCGTAGTTGAGCGCCTGGCGTACGCGCTGGTCGGCCAACGCCGGCACTTCCTCGCCGTCCATGTCGACGAACTGCATCATGAGCACGGATCCGGGCCCCTCGAAGATCTCGAAGCCGGCGCCGGTGGCCGCGTCGACGTTCTGGTAGCGAGCCCACGTCATGTCGACCTCGCCCGCCTGCAGCGCGCTGAACGCGGCCTGCGCATCGTCGATGATGCGGAACGTCATCGTGTCGAAGGCGACTTCGTCGGCGTTCCAGTAGTCCGGGTTCTTCTCGAACACGTACGTGCTCTCCGAGACCGTGCTGTCGACGTTAAGCGTGTACGGACCAGCTCCGACCGGCGCCTCCGCGAGGCTC
>JAJYSF010000234.1 GCA_021793715.1 Actinomycetes bacterium | reverse complement strand
GAGCGCCTGCAGGAGCGTGGATTTGCCGGCGCCGCTCGGTCCCATCACGGCGAGCACCTCGTCGTGGCCCACTTCGAGATCGACGTCGAGTTCGAAGCGCTCCGAGCGGCGTGCGACGACGCGCCCGATGACAGCAGCGACGCTCATGTGACGCTCCCCGGGCGCCACGCCCGTGCCACGAGCAGGACGAGGAGGACCGCGACGATCAGGAGCACCGACAGCGCGACCGCGGCGCCCTGATCGACGCCGGAGCCGTTGAACGCGGTGTAGATCGCAAGCGGCATCGTCTGGGTGACGCCCGGAGCGTTTCCGGCGAACAGGGCGGTGGCGCCGAACTCGCCGATCGCGCGCGCGAAGCAGAGGATCGTGCCCGCGACGATCCCGTCACGTGCGAGGGGGATGGTGATGCGACGAAACACCGTCCCGCGTCCGGCGCCCAGCGATGCGGCCGTGCGCTCATAGTCCGTCCCCGCGGTGCGGACGGATCCTTCGACGGTCAGCACGAGGAATGGCAGGGCGACGAACACCTGGGCGATGACAACCGCGACGGTCGTGAACGACAGCGTGAGCTGGAACACCTCGTCGAGCCACTGGCCGACGAGTCCGGATCCGCCGAACAGGAACAGTAGCGCGACACCACCGACCATGGGCGGCAGGACGAGGGGGATCGCCACGATCACCCGCAGCACCGAGGCGAGTACGCGCGGCGCACGCGCCACGACGATCGCGAGCGGCACACCGACGATCAGGCAGATGGCCGTCGCGGCGGCGGCCGTGCCCAGCGACAGCAAGAGGGCGCTCATCGCCTGTTCGGAGACCGTGTCGCGCCAGAACGTCGACCAGTTCACGCGCGAGACGAGGGCCGCGAGCGGGAGAACGAGGAACAGCAGCGCGAGCACCGCCGGGATCATCAGAAGACGTGGCTGCGGGGAGCGCGTCAGTCGCGTCGTGCGCGGCATGCGGTTTCCTCCCTCATCGGCTCGGCGTCTTCCTCCATCATGGCGTGCCGAAGCCCCACCGCGCGAACGCGTCGCCTCCGGCGTCCGACAGAACGTAGTCGACGAACGCGTCGGCCGCGTCTCCGGCGCCAGTCCGCGCGGCGATCGGATACGCGTTGACGATCGCGTCGAGGCGCTCGTCGGCGACGGCCGCGATCCCGTCGGTCGCCTCGGCATCCGTGCGGTAGACGAGCCCGGCGTCCGCGATGCCGTCGGCGACCTTCCGCGCGACGGCGGTGACGTTCTGCTCGTAGCTCGCCGCGGCCAGGTCGATTCCGGCCTCATCGAGGGCGCGTTCGGTCGCGGATCCACACGGCACGCGCGCAGCGCACACGACGACGTCGAGCCGCGGATCTGCGAGATCCTCCAGCGCGGTGACGTCGTCGGTCCCGACAGGCACGGCGATGACGAGCGAGTTGGTCGCGAACACCACGGGCGGCTGCACGCGGTCGGCGATACGCGCCATCGTCGCTTCGTCGGCGACGGCGACGACGTCGATGGGGGCGCCCTCCGCGATCTGCGTCACAAGGGTGCTGGATCCGTCGTAGACGACCGGTGCGATCGCGATCTCCGGATGCGTGCCTTCGAACCCGGCGACGATCTCCTCGAACGCTCCGTGCAGCGAGGCCGCGGCGGCCACGCGAAGAGGGCGTTCGTCGTCGCCCGGGGCGCAGGATCCGAGCGCGACGACGCCGACGAGGACGGCGATGGCCGCGAACACTCTGCGCATGTCGCCATTGTCCCGCACGAGCCTGGCGCCCCGTGCGCTCGGTACTCTCGGAGCATGTCTCTCCCCCCGCTCGTCGCACCCGTCGCCGCGCTGAGCGACGCCGAATCGGCGCGCACCGCGCGGCACGCCGCGCTCTACCCGCTCGGCGAAGAGGGCCAGCGACGGTTGGCCGCCGCGCACGTCGCCGTCGTCGGTGCCGGGGGCCTCGGCTCCCCCGCCGTGCTCGCGCTGGCCTCGGCCGGTGTCGGAACGATCACGATCATCGACGATGACGCGGTGGAGGCCTCAAACCTGCAGCGGCAGGTGATGCATCGTCTCCGCGACGTGGGCGCGCCGAAGACCGCCTCGGCGACTCGGGTCGCGCACGACCTCGCCCCGGAGTGCACCGTCGTCGAGGTCACCGAGCGCGTCACGACGGACAACGCGGCACGGATCCTCGCCGGAGCGGACCTCGTGCTCGACGGCACGGACACGATCGGCGCGCGCGAGGCCGTCGCGGCCGGGTGCGAGGCGCTCGGCGTTCCGCTCGTGTGGGGCGTCGTGCAGGAGTTCCACGCGCAGATCACCGTGTTCTGGTCGCAGCCACCCGCTGGTGTTCCCGCAACGCGGCTGGCCGACCTGCACCCTCCCGAGGCCGCCGGCGAGGCGCCGTCGTGCGCCGAGGTCGGTGTGCTCGGCGCACTCGTGATGCACGTCGGCTCGATCATGGCGACGCAGGCCGTACTGCTCATCGCGGGCATCGGTGAGCCGCTCGTGGGGAGAATCGCGCTCGTGGACGGACTCCGGTCGAGCGTGCGCGAGGTGCCGCTTCGCGGCTCCGCACCGGTGGCGGCGTCCCGCGTCACGTCCTCGCGCGGGACCGCGATCCGGCCTCGCGATCTCGACGAGCTCCTGCGCGACGGTGCCGCCCCGCTCCTCGTGGACGTCCGCTCGGCCCGAGAGCGTGAGACGCGCCCCGTCCCCGGATCCACGTGGCTGCCGATCGACGAGCTGCTCCGGGATCCCGTGGCAGCGGCCGAGCGGATCCGCACCGACGCGGGCGACCGCGCCATCGTGACCGTGTGCGCCGCGGGAGTCCGCTCCGCGCGCGCCAGCACCGTGCTCGCCCGCGAGGGACTCGAATCGCGCTCGCTCGACGGCGGCGTCGACGCGTGGCACCCGACGCCGACGGGCGCGGCACGGTGAGCGCGCTCACGCCGCTCGTGACGCACCGCGAGCGCGTGCTCGCCGCGGCGCGCCCGCTCGCGGTCGAGACGCTCGCGGTCACGGAGTCGGCCGGATCCACCCTGGCGTCGGCGGCGATCGCGCGCCTCGACATCCCCTCCTTCGACAACTCGGCCATGGATGGCTTCGCGGTGCGTTACGACGAGGTGGTCGGCGCATCCGAGGCCACCCCTGTGCGGTTGCGCGTCGTCGCGGACGTGGCGGCCGGTTCCGCCTCGGATCCGACGCTCGGGCCCGGCGAGGCCGCGCGCATCATGACGGGGGCGCCCGTGCCCACCGCTGCGGACGCGATCGTCCCGTTCGAGGACACGGCCGGCGGGCTCGCCGCGTCCATGCTCGAGGCGACGGTCGTGCGGACGCCCGGTCGTCGCGGCGCACACATCC
>JAJYSF010000233.1 GCA_021793715.1 Actinomycetes bacterium | reverse complement strand
CTGAAACTATGGCATGGCGTCGACAGGCGCCCGACCATCCGCGATAATCGAGGGGATTCCCATGGACCCGCTGCCTTCGTCCCTTCCCGAGGGTTACCTCGTCTACCTCGTCAAGCAAGTCGAGGCGGGCATGCGCCGCCCCTTCGAGAAGCTCTTCGGTGAGCACGGGATCTCCCTGGGGGGCTTCACGGCGATCAACGTGCTGCAGAACCGTCCGGGCATCACCTCGTCCGAGCTCGCACGCCGATCCTTTGTGCGCGCCCAGACGATGGCGGAGACCGTGACGGGTCTCGTCCAGGCGGGGCTCGTGCGGCGCGAGAAGGATCCCGCCCACGGGCGTCAGATCCTGCTGTTCCTCACGGACGCCGGCGGGGAGCGGATCGCCGCGCTCAGACCGGACGTGCGCGCGCTGCAGGAGCGGATGACGGCCGGACTCGACGCCGCCGAAGAGGACGACCTCGTGCGCGCGCTGCGCACCTGTCGTGATGCGCTCGTCCGGCTCGCCAGCGACGATCCGACAGACTGACGCTCACCGCGGATGCGGCAGGAAGCGCGGCACCCACCTCAGGAAGGCGAGTCCGCCCAGCACCCCGATCATCCCGACGGCGCCGGTAGCGACGGAGAGGGTCGCGAGTGCGGTGACGGCGGACACGAGAAGGGGGGCTCCCGCCCCACCGCAGTCGGTGATCGTGCGCCACGCGCCGAGGAACTGAGGGGTGTTCGCGCGGGGCGCGAGATCGGATCCGAGCGTCAGGAGTGCGCCTGACGAGAGGCCGTTGCCGACGCCGACCGCGATCGCGAGAGCTCCGAACCACATCGACGCCGTCGTCAGTTCGTGGGTCAGCGACAGCGCGAGGAACGACGCGCCCATCAGGAACTGAGCGGGCACGGTCGTCCACACGCGCCCGAACCGATCCATGACCTGCCCGCTGGCGTAGAAGAGCGAGAACTCGATGGCGCCCGCCGCGCCGATGATGAGCGCGACGTTCGCGGAGTCCAGTCCGATCGACAGACCCCAGAGGGGGAGAATGGTCTGTCGTCCCGTGCGCACGGCAGACAGCATCGCGCCCGCGACGCCGAGTCGCGCGAGCACGACGCGATGGTCCCACATCGTGCGGAACAGGCCGGCGCGCGCCCCGGTCGGGATGCCGCCCGTGATCGGCTCCCCGGTGTCGGCGAAGCCGTGATCCACGCCTCGAGCTCGCGCCTCGCGCTCGGCGGCCAGTGCCTTCTCTTCCGGGTCCGGGCCGAACGCGACGAGCAGCCCGACGCCGACGAGGCACACCCCGAAGAAGATGATGGTGGAACGATCCTGTCCCGTCCACCAGATCAGCCCGGCGGCGATTGCCGGCCCCGTGAACGCGCCGAGACGGAAGGAGCCGCCGACGAGGGCGAGCGCCCTGGCACGATGCGAGTACGGCACGCGCGCTGTCATGAACGTGTGACGCGCGATGTGGAAGACCGCCGCGCACATTCCGATGAGGAACGTGGCGATGCCGAGCACCGCGAGGTGGGGCGCGGCGTACATTGCGGCGACGCCGACGAGCGCGATGACCGAGGCGACCACCATCGCGCGCCGTTCGCCCGCGCGCTCCACGAGGAGCCCCGCCGGGAGGTTGCCGCACAGCTGTCCGACGATGAGGCACGCGGCCACGAGCGCGGCGGCTGCGAGAGTAGCGCCGAGATCCGTCGCGATCATGGGCAGCACGGGAACGATCGCGCCTTCACCCATCGAGAACAGGGCGGTCGGCGCGTAGATCATGGGCCAATAGCGGCGGATCGCGTCGGCTGCGGCGCCCCGCGTCGCCGAATCGTCGTTCATCACGAGCCACGTTACTCGTGCGTGGTCGCCCGGCGATCGCGATAGGCTGAAGCGTCATGCATGAACTCGATCTGTCCGCCGACATCCAGGCCCTGCGCACCACCTTCGACAACATCCTCGACGTGGTCGATCTCGACGCGCGGCGTCGCGAGATCGACGAGCTCGAGCAGGAGGCCGCGGACCCGGCGCTCTGGAGCGACCAGGACAACGCGCAGCGCGTGACCAGTCAGCTCAGTCACCGCAAAGCCGCCGTCCGGAAGATCGAGTCGGCCGCGTCTCGCCTCGACGATCTCGAGGTCATGGTCGAGCTCGCGAACGAGATGCAGGACGAAGACGCCGCGGCCGAGGCCCGCACCGAGCTCGCCGACCTCGGCAAGACGATCCAGGACCTCGAAGTGCAGACGCTTCTCGACGGCGAGTACGACGAGCGTGCCGCCGTCGTGACGATCCGCGCGGGGGCGGGCGGCGACGACGCCACCGACTTCTCGCAGATGCTGCTGCGCATGTACCTGCGCTGGGCGGAGCGTCACGGCTACCCGACGAAGGTGCTCGATACCTCT
The DNA here is from genome assembly GCA_021793715.1 of Actinomycetes bacterium. Next base: position 956 of record JAJYSF010000233.1, on the reverse strand, counting down.
TACGCCGAGGGCGCCGGCATCAAGTCGGCGACGTTCGAAGTCGACGTCCCCTATGCCTACGGTGTGCTGTCGGTCGAGGCCGGCACGCACCGCCTCGCGCGCATCAGCCCCTTCGGATCCGCCGACAAGCGCCAGACCAGCTTCGCCGCGGTCGAGGTGATCCCACTGATGGAAGAGGCGACCGAAGTCGAGATCCCCGAGAACGACATTCGCGTAGACGTGTTCCGCTCGTCCGGTCCCGGTGGGCAGTCCGTGAACACGACCGACTCGGCTGTGCGCCTCACGCACGTGCCGACGGGAATCGTTATCTCGATGCAGAACGAGAAGTCGCAGATCCAGAACCGCGCCGCCGCCATGCGGTTGCTCCAGACACGCCTGCTCCTGCTGCAGCAGGAAGAGGAGGCGGCAAAGAAGAAGGAGCTCGCGGGCACGATCACGGCGAGCTGGGGCGACCAGATCCGCTCCTACTTCCTCTATGGACAGCAGCTCGTGAAGGATCTCCGCACTGGCTACGAGATGTCGCAGCCCGACCAGGTGTTCGACGGCGATCTCGAAGGGCTGATCAACGCGGGGATCCGCTGGCGCAAGCGTTCGGACGACGACTGATGTCGAACGACGACGCGTTCCGCTGGGACGGGGACGACGACCCCACCCTCGCCGTCACGCCCGACGCCGACACGGCGGAGACGTCGACCGAGCGCGAAGCCGAACACGAACCCGATCGGGCCCCACAGGAGACCGACGAGGCCGCCACGGAGGCGGCCGGCACCGGGAACGTCGCGCTGATCGCGTACGGCGTGCTCGGCGGCATCTATGCGCTGTGGACGGTGGGCTGGATCCTCGGGTCCGGGCGCGTCCTCGATTGGATCGTCGCCCAGCCGGGCTCCGTGCCCGACCCGATGTATCTCGCAAGCATGGTGCTGGCGATCCTCGCCCCGGCGTTCTGGTTCGGTGCC
>JAJYSF010000232.1 GCA_021793715.1 Actinomycetes bacterium | reverse complement strand
CGTGAACAGCGTGTCGACGTGATCCTCGGTGAGGTGGATGCTCCTCATCCCCCGAGCGTATGGCCGACGTCCGACATGCGAGGCGGCGGCCCCCTCAGCGCCCGCCGCCGCATGCTCGGTCGCCGGCCGGATCCGCTGATCCGCGTTCGTGTGACGCTTGCGACCCTTCGCAGCACACCGGAAGGGTCGCAATCGTCACACGAGCCGCCGGTCGGCCCGCGACGGCGCGCCCCCTCACCGCTCGGCGCGGGAGAGCTTCGACGGCCACCAGATGGCGCGGCCGATGTCGTATCCCAGGGCGGGGACGAGCAGCGAGCGCACGATGAACGTGTCGAGCAGCACGCCGAACGCGACGATGAACGCGAGCTGCGCGAGGAAGAGGATCGGGATCACCCCGAGCGCCGCGAAGGTCGCGGCGAGCACGACGCCGGCGGACGTGATGACGCCGCCGGTGTGCGCGAGGCCGCGCAGGATCCCCTCGTGCGTGCCGTGCGCGAGAGCCTCCTCCCGCACGCGCGTCATGAGGAAGATGTTGTAGTCGATGCCGAGAGCCACGAGGAACACGAACCCGTAGAGCGGCACCGCGGGGTCGGCCCCGGGGAACTCGAAGATGTGGTTGAACACGAGCGCCGAGACGCCCATCGCGGTGCCGAACGACAGCACCGTGGTCGCGATCAGCAGGATCGGCGCCAGGATCGATCGCAGCAGCAGCATGAGGATCACGAGGATCACCGCGAGCACGATCGGGATGATGAGGTTGCGGTCGTGCACGGACGCGTCATTCGTGTCGATCGCCGTGGCGGTGACGCCTCCGACGAGCGCGTCGAGGCCGTCGAGCTCGCTCCGCAGATCGCGCACGGTCTCGGCGGCGGCCGCCGAGTCGGCGGCATCCGTCAGCGTCGCCTGCAGCAGCACGTCGCCGTCCGAGACGGTCGGCTCCGGCGGCTCGGATCCGGGGACCATCGAGCCGACGCCGTCGTCGGTGACGGGGGCGGATCCGCTCGGTGAGTCGGTCGATCGGACGGTCACGTCGGTCACGCCGTCGTGCGCGAGGAGGATGTCGGCTGCGTCCTGGAGCGCGTCCTCGGAGACCACGATGTCGGCGGGGCTGCCGGATCCGGCGGGAAAGTGCTCGCCGAGTGCGTCCTGGCCATCGCGGGCCTCCGACGCGCCGAGCACGAGGTCGGACTGCGGGACGCCGTCCGCCTTCAGCTGCGGCACGAGGGCGACGCCCGCGAGCAGCACGAGCGTCGTGAGGACCCACACGGTGCGCGGGCGGCGTGCCACCATGCGGCCGACGCGTGCCCAGCCTCCCCGGGGCTCGTCGACGGCGACGCAGCGGTGCTCGGCCGCAACGGCCGCGCGGCCGGTCTGGAGCGCGGCGTCGGACACGTCTTCCGCGTCGATGTCGCCGCCCTCAAAGCGCGGACGGCGCGGCCAGAACGCCGCGCGACCGAACACGAAGAGGAGCGCCGGAAGCAGCGTCAGCGCGGACAGCATCGCGAACACGATTCCGATTGACGCGACCGGCCCAAGGGTGCTGTTGGACTTGAGGTCGCTCAGCAGCAGGCAGAGCAGACCGGCGATCACGGTGCCGCCGGATGCCGCGATCGGCTCGACCGATCCCTTCCAGGCAGCCGCGATGGCCGCGCCGCGGTCCTGCGTCGTGCGCAGCTCCTCGCGGAAGCGCGCCACGAACAGCAGCGCGTAGTCGGTCGCGGCGCCGATCACGAGGATGAAGAGGATTCCCTGGGTCTGGCCGCTGAGCAGCAGCACCTCCGCCTTCGCGAGCCACCACACGGTCAGCAGGGCGACGCACAGCGCGAATACGCTCGTCGACAGCACCACGATCGGCAGCAGGAACGATCGGTAGACGAGCACGAGGATGATGAGCACGGCGAGGAGCGCGACGCCGAGCAGGAGGCCGTCGATGCCCGCGAAGCCCGCGACGAGATCGGCGGAGAAACCGGCGGGGCCGGTGATCGACAGGGCCACGCCGTCGGGAGCCGCCTCGCGCAGCTCGTCTCCGAGCGCGCCGACCGCCTCGCCGAGATCGGCCTCCGCGTCGATGGGGATGAATGCCTGCACGGCATGTCCGTCGTCGGACGCGATGGCGGGGGAGATGTCGTCGCTGACGCCCTCGATGTCGGGAGATGCCTCGACGGCCTCCGTGATGGTCTCGAGCTGCGATTCGGTCAGCTCTTCCTCCCCGACGAAGACGGCGATCGCGGGGACCGCGTCGGACTCTGTGAAGTCACCGAGACGATCCTGCACCTGGGTCGCATCGGCCGATTCCGGCAGATAGGCGGTCTGATCGTTCGACGAGACCTCCTCGACCTGGCCGAACAGCGGACCACCGAAAGACGCGCCCACGAGCCACGCGATGATGAGGATCGCGGGCAGCAGGACGCGCAGCCACGAGTGCCCCCGCGTGCGCTCGCGCAGCTGCGGAATGGCGGGGCCGGACATGGCGACCTTTCGATAGGTGAAGTACTTCTCTGCTCAGTGAACCGCGCTCCAAGACCGAAATCCTGGGTGAGGGCTGTGCGCTCCCTTCATTCTCCTCCCGCCGCGTTGATAATGATTCTCATTGGTGTGTAGCATCGCCGTATGCCACGTCACCGCGCCGCCCTTCCCCTGACCCTCGCCGGGGTCACGGCTCTCGTCCTCGCCGGCTGCACGTCGGCGCAGGGGGCGCCGGGCGGATCCGATGACGACGGGCTGCGCATCGTCACTTCCACGACCGTGTATGCCGATCTCGCACAGCAGGTCGTCGGCGAGACGGCCGCGCTCGAAGCGGTCATCGACTCGGCGGCCGTCGACCCTCACGACTACGAGGCGACCGCCCGCGACGGCCTCGCTGTCCGCGACGCCGACGTCGTCATCATGAACGGCGGCGGCTATGACGCCTTCATGGACGGTCTGATCGAGAGCGCCGGCGTCGAGCACGTCATCGCGGCCGTCGATTTCCACCACGGATCCGGCGACCACGATGACGACCACGATGACGGCGCTGAGGCCGAGGAGCACGACCACGGCCATGACCATGATCATGATCACGGCCACGACCACTCGTTCAACGAACACGTCTGGTACGACCCGCACACCATGATTCATCTCGTCGAGGGCATCGCGGCCGAGCTCGCCGACCTGGCTCCCGAGACCGCGGACGCGGCAGAAGAGGGATCGGCCGCATTGATCAGCGCGCTTGAGGACCTCGAGGCGCGCCTCGACGAGATCGCGGACGACCACGCGGGCGAGACGGTGTTCTTCACCGAGCCGGTCGGCGGCTACTTCGCCGCCGCGGCCGGGCTCGAGGACGTCACCGTCGATGGCTTCGCGGAGGCCGTCGAGAACGGTGAGGGCG
>JAJYSF010000231.1 GCA_021793715.1 Actinomycetes bacterium | reverse complement strand
CGCACTCGTCTGACGCCGCCGCGGCGGCGTCACGTCAGGCGCGAGACCACCTGCAGGATGACGACGACCACGATCGCGATGAGGCCGGTCCAGGCGAATCCGCGGCGCTTCAGCCGCTTTCCGGGATCGGCGACGCCTTCCGGCGGGCGCAGCATCTCCGGGTTCTGTACGGCGGGGATGTCGGAGGCTCCGGCGGCGAGCGGGGCGGCATTCGCCACCCGCAGGCGTTCGTCGCGCCAGCGCCCCCAGCGCTCGATCTTCTGAAGCATCGCCCCGACTACCGAGAACAACCACGCCCACCGATCGGCGTCGAGAGTGGAGACGTCGTTGCCCGTGTAGAAGAACAGCCAGTTGTCGACGATCTCGACATCGAGCTGAGCGGCGTTGCGGATGAAGCGCTGCATGATGTCCGGCGTGAACAGGTACAGAGCGTCGGCCTCGTAACCGACGGGTGCGTACAGGCTGAAGTGCTCGTCGAAGTCGCCCTCGAGGCTCAGGCGCTGGTCCTTCTGCAGCCCGATCGGCAGATTCGACCCGAAGAAGCTGTTGTTCCCCTCGGCGTCGAGCACGATGTGCGGCAAGGGCGTATCGAGCTGGACGGCGATGTACCCCCAGGTGTGGGTCGTGGAGTTCTTTCCGGAGCCGGTCGTGTAGCGGTAGTTGCCGAACTCGACGAAGCGCGGCCGGTCGCCGCGGACGAGGAGCTGCGAGTTGCGCTGTCGGCCGATGTCGAAGAGCATGCCGGGCAGCTTCGGGTTGTTGAACCCGGGGTGGAACTGCATGCCGTTGGCACGCGCGAAACGATCGAGTCGAAACTGCCGCTTGGCGCTGTCGCCCACCACGAGCGTGCCGATGCCGAGGGCCGCGAACACGAGACCGACGACGGTGAAGATGCCGCCCGTGATGAGGCTGGCATCGGCCGCCAGCATCACGATGCCCGCGACGAGCATCGCGACCCCGATGAGGCTGAGCACGATCAGCGCGAAAATGCTGCTGGAGGATTTCCCCTGATGCGAGTGCGGGAACCGCTGGGCGACGGAGGCCTTGAAAGCGCGAAGCTCGTTCCGATCGATCGGCTCGCTGAGGGCGCTCGCGTCGAAGTTGTGCATGCCTCCACGGTACGTAACGCACGCGGTCGATTGCGCCACTGCCGAACGCGGGTCGCGCGTGATGCCGCCGCGCTCGTCACAAGACCGGCGGTTCCGTAACCGACCGTTCACCGACTCTTCTGTTCTGATACCACCAGTCTCGTAATTCGACGTCACCTTGAGCGCCTTTCATGAGGAGGTCCCCACCCGGAGAACACCTCTGAAAGGCCCTCCATGCGACTTCGTGCTCCTCTTGCCCTCGGCGCTCTCGCCGCGGGGTCCGCGATCCTCCTCGCTGGTTGCTCCGGCACTTCTGCGGATCCTGCTGCAGCCGACGACGTGATCCGTTTCGCGACACTGCCGCTCGTCGATGACCCGTCGGTCGAGACGCCGATCGACGAGATCGCGGCGCTCCTCGAATCCGAGACCGGCATGACCGTCGAGATGACCGACGTCCCCAACTATTCAGCGGTGATCGAGGCCGTGCGCGCAGGTCATGAGGACATCGGCATCATGAGCGCTTTCCCCTCCGCGCTCGCCGTGAACACCGGCGAGGTCGACGCGCTCGTCGCGTGGCCCGGCGTCGACGAACCCGTATCGACCTGCCTGGTGCTCGACGAGGCGGACATCCAGTCGTTCGACGACATCACCGCCGAGACGACCATCGCGTTCGCCGACCCCAACTCCTCGAGCGGCTTCTACATGCCGACCTACATGCTGGGCGAGCACGGGCTACGAGAGGACGAGGGCGACTTCAAGGCGCTCTTCGCGGGTGGGCATGACCGCAGCTTCATCGCGCTCAAGGAGGGGCAGGCCGACATCGCCTGCACATCGACGATCTTCCCGCAGATGGCGGGCCAGGGGGATCCGATGTTCCCGTTCGAGGAGGGCGAGACGCGTTCGATCGGCGAGAGCATCTCGATGCCCGTGTCGATGGGCGTGCTCGGCAGTCAGCACATGAGCGACGAGAAGCGCGCGGCGCTCGTCGAGGCCATCCCGCGTGTGTTCAGCGACGCGAACCGAGACGCGCTGGGGATGTACATGGACGGCATGCCGGAGGGGACCGAGCCCATCTCGGAGCCCGGCACCGACGTGTTCCAGCCGGTCGTCGACATCGCGGCGGCTGCGGGCGTCGACATTGCGGACCTCGAGTGAGCGTCATGAGCGACACCGTCACCATGCGTCCGGCGACGGGCACCGAAACCGCGCTCGTCCACGTCCGCGATCTGCGAGTGCGGTACGCGCCCGACGAGCCGCTCGTGCTCGACGGCGTCGACCTCGACCTGCACCGAGGCGAGATGGTCGCGCTCCTCGGCGCGAGCGGATCCGGCAAGTCGACGCTGATGAAGTCGCTCACCGGCTTCGCTCCCGTCACGTCCGGGACCGTGCGTGTGGGCGAGACCGACGTGGCGAATCTGCGCCGCGGGCAGCTGCGCACCTTGCGTTCGCAGACCGGCCAGGTGTTCCAACAGTTCAATCTGATCGGACGGCTCAGCGTGCTCACGAACGTGCTGACCGGATCCCTGCACCGCGCGGGACCGGTCAACGTGCTCGGCACGTTTCGGAGCGCCGACCGCAAGAGGGCGCTCGACCTGCTGGACCGCGTCGGCATCGCGCACAAGGCGAACGCCGAGGCGCGCACGTTGTCGGGCGGTCAGCAACAGCGCGTCGCGATCGCGCGCGCCCTCATGCAGAATCCGCGCGTGATCCTTGCCGACGAGCCCGTGGCGTCGCTGGATCCGAAGATGAGCCGCACGGTGCTGGAGCTTCTGCAGTCCATCGCGCGCGACGAGCGGATCCCCGTGCTCGTCAGCCTGCACGTGCTGCCTCTCGCGCTCGCGCACTCCGACCGCATCGTGGGGCTGCGCCACGGCGAGATGGTCATCTCTGGTCGCACGGCCGACCTCAACGCCGACCAGCTCGCGCCTGTCTACGAGCTCGACGACGCGGATGAGGAGGACTGAGTCATGCTCACTGTCGAGGAGAAACGGCGCCGCACACCCGCACCGCAGCTCGACCCGCGTGCCCGCGAGCGCATGGAGAGAGCGTTCCGCATCCCGCGAGCCCGTTTCATCGTCGGAGCGGTGCTCGCCGTCGCGATCTTCCTGTGGTCGGCGAACGGCGCACAGTTCGACTTCCTGAAACTCGGGGACGGCGCGGTGAACATGGGCGAGTTCATCCTGCGCATGTTCCCGCCGGACTTCTCGAAGATCGGTCTGATCCTCGCGCTGCTGACCGAGACGCTGCAGATGGCGATCGTGGGCACGGCGATCGGCGCCGTGCTGTCGCTGATCATGGCC
>JAJYSF010000230.1 GCA_021793715.1 Actinomycetes bacterium | reverse complement strand
ATTTCGTGGCAGGACCCGCCCGCGTGGGACTCGTCGACCGGCCGAGAGTCAGAACCGCCCGGACTCGGCCGGTTCCTGGTCAAGGTCGGCGGTCATCCGGGAATCCCGCTCAAGGTCGAGCTCCTGCCCTTCGAGCGCGCCGTGAACGACACCAACGTTCTCTGGCACTCCAACGTGCCGATCGACCCAGAGCTCGCCGCGGACCCGCAGGTGGTCCAGGCCGGGAACCTTCCATGAGCGAGCCGCATCGCCGCCGCGAGCCGGGCCGGCTCGACGCAACATCCCTGCTGGTGTTCATCGTCGCCGGCGTGCTCGTCGCCGGAGGGGCGGTCGTGTGGGCGGCTGTCGCGATCGGCTCGTCCGTCGACGGCGTGAACGCGGGTCTGCCCACCAATCCGTTCGAGGTCATCTTCGGGGTTCTCCGCGGCCGCATCGCGTGGCCGGCGTCCGCGACGCTCTTCGCCGTCCTGTTCGGTGCGGTCGTCGCCGCGATCGCGGTGCTGATCGCCGTCGCTGTGGCGCGCGCGGCTCGTCGGCGCACGCGCGTCGACCGTGCTGCGCCATACCTCGCCCGCGGCCGCGACCTCGACGAGCTCGCGCGCAAGGGCGCCCAGCGGACCGCGCAGCGGCTCGGCGTACAAGGGTCACCCGGCATCCCGCTCGGCAAGTCGATCCCCGGCGGGCGCCCGCTGTTCGCGCTGTGGGAGTACGTGATGATTGCCCTCGCCGGCCCGCGAGTGGGCAAGACGACTGCGCTCGTCATCCCGGCGATCCTCGAGGCGCCCGGCGCCGTCGTCACGACCTCGAACAAGCGCGACGTCGTGGACGCGACCCGCGACCCGCGCGCCGCGGTCGGTGACGTCTGGGTGTTCGACCCGCAGGCGATCGCGCTCGAGGAGCCGACCTGGTGGTGGAACCCGCTGAGCTACGTCAAGGACGACGTGAAGGCGTTCAAGCTCGCCGAGCACTTCGCATCGTCCGCTCGAGCCGACGGCGCTGTGCAGGATGCCTACTTCGAGCCGGCCGGTCAGGATCTTCTCGCCGGCATGCTCCTCGCCGCGGCGCTGGACCGTCAGCCGATCACGCAGGTGTTCGAGTGGCTGAGCCAGCCCACGAACCAGGCTCCCGTCGACGTGCTCCGCGCACACGGGTACGACCTGATCGCTTCCGGCGTGGAAGGCGTCATCATGGCGCCCGAGAAGCAGCGCGGCGGCGTCTACGGCACCGCCCGGCAGATGGCGTCGTGCTTGAAGATCCGAGCCGTCGCAGAGTGGGTGACGCCCCGCGGCGGGAACTTCGCCGGCGACATGCGGCCGCAGTTCGATCCTGACTCGTTCGTGCGCGGCACCGGCACCCTCTACTCGCTCTCCAAGGAGGGCCAGGGGTCCGCCGGTGCGCTCGTCACCGCGCTCACCGCCGCGGTGGTCGAAGCCGCTGAGGAGTACGCCACCCGGCAGCCCGGCGGCCGCCTCGGAACGCCGATGCTCGTCGTCCTCGACGAGGCGGCGAACGTCTGCCGGTGGAAGAACCTCCCGGACCTCTACTCGCACTACGGCTCCCGCGGCATCCCGATCATGTCGCTGTTCCAGTCGTGGTCACAGGGTCAGGTCGTGTTCGGCCGTGAGGGGATGCGCAAGTTGTGGAGCGCGTCGAACGTGAAGCTCTACCTCGGCGGCGTCTCGGAGGCCGACTTCCTGCGTGAACTGTCGGAGCTCGTCGGGGACTACGACAAGGAGACTGCCTCGGTGAGCTACAACCGCGGTGTTCGCTCCACCAACCACCAGCTCCGCCGTGAGCGCATCCTGGATGCCGCCGACCTCGCGGCACTGCCGCGCGGCCGCGCTGTGATGCTGTCCTCCGGCGCTCGAGCGGCGATGCTCGAGACGGTGCCGTGGATGAACGGCCCGCACGCGGCCGCGGTGCGCGCTTCGATTGCCGCTCACGACCCTGCCGGTACGGCGGCCGTCACTGCGGCGGCGGCCCCGGACGAGGAGGCCGCCTCATGAGCGACGTGCGCGAGCGGGACGACGAGGAGCTCGACGCCCCCGAGGTCGTCGGCGCTCCGGGTGTCATCGCTCCGAAACTGCCGCCCTGGCCGAGCGCCGCGGCGCCGGCCGTCGACGAGCCTGAGCCTTCCCCTCCGGCCGCGGCGCCGGAACCTCAGCTCTTCTTCGGATCCGTCGACGAGTTCGTGCGGGAGAAACTGCGCTACACCTACACCCGTCGCGTCGGCCCGCAGGGCTCCTACCGTTGGGCGGGGGACTGGTGGCGCTACCCGGAGGCGATCAGCCGTCTCGATGCGCTGTGGCGGGCGTGGGAGGCACTGCGCCTGGAGCCGACGTTCGGGATGAGTACCTGGTGGCGAGATCACGCCGACCACCACATGCGGATGCTTATGGCGCCCGACGGGCCTTTCGCGGAGTCGCAGGACCGCAACGCTGCCGGTGAGCCGCTGCCGTACACCCCGCCCCCGGCGGGGATGTTCGTCGACGTGCGGGATCTGCCGGACTGAGGCTCCTCTTTCTTCCCAATACGGGCAGACCGTGACCTCGCTCGGAGCGTTGTCCAAGGTGCCCAAAGTCCCGAGCATCTCGGAGCGACGCTGTGTGCACCTAGGACATGGCTCCTCCGCCGGGGCCTCCGGCCATCGAGACCCAGGAGGCGGCGATGGTGCGCGATTCCGCTCCCTTGGCGTGCGATAGAATGGGGGCATGGTGACTATTCGGGACGTCGCAGAGGCCGCAGGGGTCTCCCCGAGCACCGTTTCCTACGTATTCAGCGGCAACAAAAGGCTCCCGGCCACGACAGTTGCCCGGGTGCGGGCGAGCGCTGCGACGCTCGGCTATCGACCGCATGCGACCGCGCGCGCACTATCCCTCGGCAGAACGAACATCATCGGTCTCCTTGCGAACGTCTCGCTCAGGCAGCCCGAGGTAGACGCCGACATCTTCATGCGTTTCGTGCGCTCCGCGATGTTTGCCTCTAGCGAGCATGGCTACGACGTGCTCATCATGGGCCGACAGGGGGACGAGGTCTTGGCCGACACTCTCGTCGACGCGCTGCTGGTCATGGACGTGAGGATGCAGGATCCGCGCCTACCGCTCATCCATGGGATCGGAAAACCCGCGGTGCTGATTGGCATGCCGGAGAACACCTTTGGGTTGAGCGCTGTAGACCTCGATTTCGCTCAAGCAGCCCAAATCGCAGTCGAGCATCTGGCCGATTTGGGTCACCGCTCGATTGCCGTCCTCGGGTCACCGATCAATGGCGGTGAACTCTCCTGGGTGGCGCGCTTCCGAACGGGAGCGCTAGCCGCGGCCGCGCAAGCGGGTATCGATGTGCGTTTCCATGATGTGCAGGACGGCGTGACCGAGTTCGATCGGTGGTTCGAGCA
>JAJYSF010000229.1 GCA_021793715.1 Actinomycetes bacterium | reverse complement strand
TCGAACCAGTCCCACTGGATCTCCTATGTGGACCCCGGAATTATGCGGCGCGGAGCACGAGCGGCGGTGCTTCGGGCGGTGGACGAGCGACTGGACGCCGCATAATCACAGCCCCTGAAGGAAGGCGAGCAGGTCGTCCGGCGGTCGATAACGACCAGAAGGAGTCTGTGGCGGCGCGGTGCGCGCCAGCGCCCTTTCCTTGAGGCCGAGGTCGGCATGGAGGTAGACGCTGTAGGTGGTGCGGATATCCTCGTGCCCGAGGAAGAGCGCGATGGTTGCGGTGTCGACGCCATGGCGGAGCAGGTTCATCGCGCAGCTGTGGCGCAGCGTGTGCGGCGAGATTTCCTTCGTCCCGAGCGAGGGGCATCCGATGGCGGCGTCAGCGACGTGCCGTTCGACGAGGCGCCGGACGGCGTCTCGGCTGAGCGGGCCGCCCCTCGGCCCAGGAAAGAGGGGTTCGGCAGCGGCGCCATTGCGCTCGTCGAGCCAGACGCGTAGCACCGAGCGCGTCTCTCGCCGAAGCGGAGTGATCCGTTCCTTGCGGCCCTTTCCGAGGCAGCGAACGTGGCCTCCGCCGCCGAGATCGACTGAACTGCAGGTGAGCCCGGTGAGCTCGCTCACGCGGAGCCCGGTCTCGAGAGCGATCACCAACAAAGCGTGGTCCCGCCGCCCGAGCCGGGTCGAGCGGTCGGGCGCGGCGACGAGCGCAGCCATCTCCTCTGCGGTGAGATAGGTGACGAGCGCCTTGTCGTTCTTCTTCGACGGGATGGCGAGCACCCGTTGGATTAGCTCGGAGTGCTCCGGGCAGCGATAGGCCGCGTAGCGAAAGAGCGATCGGATTGCGGTGAGCCTGGCGTTGCGGGTCCGCACTCCGACCCCGCGGTCGGCTTCGAGATGTTCAAGGAAGGACCCAATGAGGGATGCATCCAGGTCTACGAGATCGAGTCGTTGCGGCGCCTTTCCCGTGCGTTGCTGCGCAAAGCGGAGCAACAGACACCAGGCGTCGCGATACGCGCTCACCGTGTGCTCGCTCACCCGGCGCTGTGCGATCAAGCGCTCGGTGAAGAACCCTTCGAGCAGGGGCGCTAGTGTGCTCATCGCTCGAGCCCGCTGACGGCGCTGTCGAGACGCTCGCTGACGAGCTCGAGTAGCTCGGGCACGCCGGTCAGATACCAGTACGTCGTGCTCGGTGCGACGTGTCCGAGGTAGGTTGACAGCAGCGGCAACCTGGCCTCGACGTCGAGGCCGTCGCGATACCAACCGATCACGCACTTCACGGCGAAGCTGTGCCTGAGATCGTGAAGACGCGGCGGACGATGACTCCCTCTCGTCGCGAGTCCGGCCTCGCGCACGAGGCGCGGGAAGACGGTGCTCACGTTGTCTCGGAGCAGGCGCGTTCCGGTGCTCGAGGTGAAGAAGCTCGGTGACTTCGGCTTCGGTCGTCTCTCGTCGCGGCGCCGGCCGTAGGCCGCGAGCGCCTTGACGGTCGTCCGGTGCAATGGGACTTGGCGAGACTTGCCGAACTTGGAGCGAGAGATGGTGAGCAGTCCTCGCTCAAAGTCGACGTCGTCGCGATCGAGCCGCACAGCCTCGCTCACGCGCATGCCGCTGACCGCGAGGAGGCTGATCACGTGCTGATAGGTGTCGGCCCGGTGCTCAGGGTTGAGGTGGTCAGCGGCCCCGAGGACCTTGGCGAGGTCCTCGGCCGAGTAGATGTGGGGAATGATCCGGTGGCTCGGCTCGGGCAGAAGGTCGACCGGCGGGACCTCAGTCGCCGGATCGAGCGCGACGAGGTAGCGAGCGAAGACGCGGATGACGCCGAGCTTTGCCGCTGACCACACCGGCGCAGCATCCGTTGGCTGCGTGGCAAAGCGAAGGGCCTCGTCGATGGTGAGGTGCTCGGCCCCGATCGCCTCGAGGTGGCCGACGAAGCGGGAAAGCACCAGGCGATGCGCGTCAAGCTTGTAACCCATCGCGTGGCGAGTGGCGAGGAAGTCGTCCAATGCAGTCGCGAAGTCCGTCATCGCGCTGCTCCCGGCCAGGGCATCGCTAGCTCGCGTAACGCGAGATGGTCGACCTTCGCGTAGATCGCGGTGGTGGTGATTCTGCGGTGCCGGAGAACTTGGGCGACCTCGGGAAGCGAGGCCCCAGCGCGCAGCATCTCGCTGCCGGCGGTGTGGCGGAGGCGGTGGGCGCCGAAGCTGCCCACGCCCGCCCGCTCGCTCGCTGTCCGGACTACCTCACTCACGCCCTGGGGACTCAGTCCGCTCAGGGGTGCGACGAGCCGCAAGAACACCTCGCGCTGTCGGGGACGGTCGGCCCGACCGTGGCGCAGGTAGTCGGCGATAGCAGCGCCGACGTCGAAGGGAAGCGGCAGCCGTTCCTCCGAGCGTCCCTTGCCGTGCACGACCATTTCGCCGGCAGGCCAGTCGATGTCCTCGAGGCGCAACGCCGCCACTTCGGCTGCACGAAGTCCCAGGCGAGACAGCAGCACCAAAACCGCGTAGTCCCGCTTGCCCTTCGTCCCACCCCGGTCGCAGCTGGCCAGCATCGCCGCCAACTGCTCGGGGGTGAGCCCGCGCGGCAACGATGCACCACCCCAGTGGGCGACCGACGGGACCACCGCGCTCAGCGGCGTCGGGATGACACCGTCAAGCAACGCGAAGGTGAGCAGTGAACGAAGCACCGTCATCAGCCGCTCGGCTGCGCGCACGCTGTCGAGGCGCCGGCACTCACGGGTCACGTAACGAGTCACCGCGGCGGGGTTCAGATTGCCGAGGTCATGCTCGGGATGCTCGACGAGGAAGCGCTTCGCGACACGCGTGTAGATGGTGACGGTCTTTGGAAGCAATCCCCGCTCGATCTCGAGGTAGTGCTGATAGCGACCGAGGAAATCGTCGTCGTCTGGTGGCGGCGCAACGACTGCGGATGCGAGCTCTCCGCTCTCCACCAGGAAATCGATCAGCCATCCAAGCGTCGTCGTGCTGATTCGATCTGAGGGAGCAAGCTCGACTTCGCTGGCGAACTCCTCCAGCGTCGCTATCCGGAGATCGCTCGCTGCTCGCCCCGTTTGCTGCAGGAACTGACTCAGCTTCCCGACGAGGCGCATCTTCCGGATCGCTGTCTCCGGCGCATAACCCCGCGAGTCGAGATGCTCGACCATCTTCGCTGCGAACAGCGCAAGGGGACCTTCCATCGCCACTGCCTCCTCTCGTTCGGAGAGGCAAGCGTCGATGATCGCGAGGGACTATGTGGAGTCGATCAGCAGCACCGAGCAGCTGGACCACGGGCAATACGGGTCGCTCGTGCTCCGCGCCGCATAATTCCGGGGTCCACATAGGAGATCCAGTGGGACTGGTTCGAGCGGCGCCGTTCGCCGTGGGGCGGCACCTGTTACGTGC
>JAJYSF010000228.1 GCA_021793715.1 Actinomycetes bacterium | reverse complement strand
GAACTGCAGCAGCGGTCGCCCCGCGGCGTCCTTGCGCTGCTCCCACCCCTCGGCCTTGGGCTTGACCTGGCGGATCCCCGACGTCGTCATGTCCCCTACGGTACGTGCCCGGGCTGAATGCGCTCATGTGGCGCCGTGAAATCGACCACATCGTTCGCATAGAGTGCTCGTGGCGTGCCCGGTTCGGGGACATCGGCCACCGATTTGTGCGCGACGGACAACGCCTTCGGCGTTCCCGCGCGGCATCCGGCATCCTGATGCCATGCATCTCGACATCGGAGTCCGCGACGCGTCCCCTGCCGCCGCGCGCGAAGCCGCGATTCGCGCCGAGCGGGACGGGTTCGACGGCGTCCAGTTCCCTGAGCTCGCGCACGATCCCGTGATCGCCAGTGCGCTTGCGGCGAGCGCGACTGAACGGATCCACGTGGCGACGTCGATCGCGGTGGCCTTCGCGCGCAATCCGATGACGATCGCGCAGGCCGCCAACGACGTGCAGCTCGCCGGCGAGGGCCGCTTCTCGCTGGGGCTCGGATCCCAGGTGAAGCCGCACATCGAGAAGCGCTTCTCGATGCCGTGGTCGGCACCGGCACCGCGCATGCGCGAGTTCATCGGCGCCGTGCGCGCGATCTGGCACGCGTGGGAGACCGGCGAGAAGCTCAGCGTGCGCGGCGACCACTACACCCACACGCTCATGACGCCGATGTTTTCGCCCGGACCGAATCCGTTCGGCACCCCGGACATCTGGCTCGCGGCCGTCGGCCCAGCGATGACGCGGCTCGCGGGCGAGGCCGCGGACGGCTTCATCGCGCACGCGTTCACGACGCCCGACTACCTGCGCGAGGTGAGCCTTCCGGCACTCGCCGAGGGGCGCCAACGCTCCGAACGTGAGGCGACGGACGTCATCGTCACGCCGTTCGTCGTGACCGGATCCACGGCAGCAGAGCGCGCGCACATGGAGCGCGAGGTGCGCAAGCAGATCGCGTTCTACGGATCCACCCCCTCCTATCGCGCGGTCATGGAGCTGCATGGCTGGGAGGACACCGCCGATGCCCTGCACGCCGCGAGCCGCCGGGGCGAGTGGGCGGAGATGGGCGGCCTCATCACCGACGACATGATGACCGCGTTCGCCACGTTCTGCGAGCCGCATGCGATTCGTGACGCGCTGACAGAGCGCTTTGGGGCCGTCGCGGCGCGCGCCAGCGTCGCCCTGCCGTAGGCGCGCCGCCGAGCCTCAGGCCGTACGGGGCCGTTCAGAGCGAGTCATAGATCGCGATCGCCTGATCGATCGCCCAGCTGTTGGTGAGCTCCGTGAGCTGGTTCTGCTCGGCGATCAGGAGGGCGTTCATGGTCGCGATGTAGGAGCTGAACCGGCCGATGTAGACCGTCGGCGACGCGAGTGACAGCGGCGCGTCGACGTCGTAGTCGTCTCGGAGAAGCGTGATGTTGACAAAGCCACCGTGCTCGTCGAGTCGCGGATCGTCGGCGACCCAGCCGAGCTCCCGCAGGTACGGCTCGTCCGGCAGGGAGTTCTCGACCTGCAGCGTGATGACGAGTGCCTCGCCCGGATCCGCGAACATCTCGTGGGCGTTCGCCTTCTCGAACGTGTCGGGCGTGTACCAAGCACAGGTGATGCCAGATCGCGTCGGATCCTCGAAGCGGTGGTCGCCGTCGTCGTCCGGCGCGTAGACAAGGTCATCGAGCCCGAGAATCGAGCGGATCCGATCGCAATCCGGCAGGTCATCGCCGTCGAGCTCATCAGCGGCCTCTTCCTGGTCCGGATCCTCGTTGCTCAGATCCTCCGTGCCGACGTCGTCCGCGATGACCTCCTCCGGCACGACTGCCACGTCGTCCGCCGCGCCCTCGGCCTCCTCCGCACTCGCGCAACCCGACAGCATCAATCCCCCGACGAGGACGGCGGCTGTCAGCGACCAGCGCTTGGCATCCAGAGGGCGTGTTTCCATCGTGACTTCCTCTCGACGTGCGTCGAATCCGCGCGCCGGGACGACTCCCCGGCAGGCCGATCATATGAGGGCATTGCGCGCGACCGGTGCCAGATCGCGAATCCCGAACGACTCCGTACGATGAACGAGTAAGAGGCCCGGCACGCACGCCCGAACGATCACGCTGGCTCCAGCGTGACGAGACGAGGAAGCGCATCGGAGCGCGCTTCCGAGCCGCAGCTACAGCGACTCGTAGATCGCGATCGCCTGATCGATCGCCCAGCTGTTGGTGAGCTCCGTGAGCTGGTTCTGCTCGGCGATCAACAGCCCGTTCATCGTCGCGATGTATGCGCTGAATCGGCCGATGTAGACCGTCGGCGACGCGAGTGACAGCGGCGCGTCGACGTCATAGCTGTCGCCGATCAGCGAGATGTCGACGTAGCCGCCATAGTCGTCGAGCCGCGGGTCCTCCGCAACGAAGCCGAATTCACGCGCGTCCTCCATGTCGAGGACCGACTCCTCGATCAGGAGAGACACGCTGAGCGCCTCGCCCGGGTCGGCAAAGGCCTCTTTGAGATTCGCCTTCTCGAAGGTATCCGGAGTGAACCACGCGCAGTTGATGCCGAAGCCCGTCGGATTCTCGTAGCGATCCTCCTCGTCGTCGCCGGGCGCGTTGACCAGTTCGTCCATTCCGATAAGCGAGCGGATCTCGTCGCAACTGGGCAGGATGGTGTCGTCGAGGTCGTCCTCCTCGTCCTCGTCCTCGTCAGCCGATTCGGCTTCCTCGACGATCAGCTCCTCGATCTCGTCAGGATCGATCGGCACGTCATCGACAGCCTCTTCTGCGGCCTCGTCCATGCCCCCGCAGGCGGTGAGCAGCAGGAGTCCGGCGAGAGAGAGGCCGGCGAAGGATCGTATGCGGGTCTTCATCAGTGAGTCCTCCGGCGAGAAAGGGTGGGCACGGGCGCAGCGAGGGGCCCAGCAGCCTGGCGGCTGCGGGACCCCTCGTGTCGTGCTGTTGGTTACTGAACCGTCTGGCGGCGCAGCAGCATCACGAGCGCACCGACACCGAGGAGGAGGGTTCCTCCGGCGGCGAGGGTGAGGCCCATGTCGGATCCGGTCGGCGCGAGCGAGTCATCCTCGTCCTCCGGGCCGCTCGCCTCGGCGACGACCTCGAGCGAGGCCCAGCCAATCAGGCCGTCGGCAGACCACGCCGCAATGCGGTGCGCTCCTTCGGCGGCGTCCGCCGGGACGGTGACCTGGACAAGGGCATCGCTGTCGACAACGTGCGTGCCGAGCGACGTCGGCGTGGAGAACAGCCAGACCCCGACCTCGGTGCCAGCGTCGACGCTGTCGATCACCACGGAGATCGTCTCGCCCGCGACGACCTGTGTCGGCGCAGTGATCGCACCCTCGAGCGCCGGGTCAAGGTCGTCCTCGGAGGGAACATCACCCGGAATCGTC
>JAJYSF010000227.1 GCA_021793715.1 Actinomycetes bacterium | reverse complement strand
TCGACGCCGTGGACGACGTCGAGCGCCGGGCGGGTCGGGCCGCCGAACGGGTCGCCGCCGTTGTAGCCGATGGTCCACAGGCCGAAGGAGAACTTGTCGTCCTTTGTGGGGGTGAGGGTCATGATGAGCCGCCTTCCAGCGTCGTCGGTGAAATGTTGTTGGTAAGAACCTATCACGGTGTGTGGTGGCGCTCAATGCTTCGGCGGTCGACCGGCGTACTCTGCGAACACGATCGGGGCCGATGGTCCCGGGATGTTATGTTGCAGGATGGACATAAACGACGGATGCGGCGGCAATGGAGTGATCGATGACCGCAGGAGAGCCAGCGGAGCGGCCCCAGCGCCCGCATCGGGGCGCGTCGATCTCTGAACGCAGCGAGGGCGACGCCGCGTGGGCCTGGCCGGACCTCCGCGCCGCGCAGCGGACGATCCTCCGGGACGTCCTCGTGCACGGTCCGCGTTCCCGAGCCGACCTCACACGCCGTTCCGGGCTGTCGCGCGCGAGCCTCAGTCGTCTCACACGAGAGCTCGCGGACGTCGGTCTCGTCCGCGAGGGCGCCGCGCTCCCGGAGGATCGACGAGGACGGCCGTCAGAGCGCATCGAGCTTGTCTCTCGCGCCGCCTACTTCGTCGGGTTCAAGCTCACCGGTGACGCCCTCTATCTCGCCGTGTCCGACCTCTCCGCGCGCGTCGTGCATTCCGAAGGACAGCCGCTGACGACGAACGCCGTCGGTGATGTCCTCGCTCAAGTTGAGCACGCTGTGGACCGCCTCCGCGATCGATTCGGCCGGATCGCCGCCATCGGAGTGTGTCTCGCGGGAGATGTCCGGTACGTGGGTGGTCGCGCGGTCGTTGTCGGGTCCGCCTTCCTCGGATGGGACGAAGTCCGCCTGGAGGAGCTTGTATCGGGCGCGACAGGGCTCCCCGTCGCTGTGAGCAACGACGTCCACGCTCTGACGATGGCGCACCACTGGTTCGGGCCCGGAGTGGGTGCGGAGCCGTTCGTCGTCGTGGCGCTGGGGGAGGGTATCGGAAGCGGCATCGTCCTGGACGGCGATGTCGTCCAAGGGGCGCACGGGCGCCCGGGGCGGATCGGTCACCTTCCCGTCACGCCGGACGGTCCGTCGTGCGACCGCGGCCACGTCGGCTGCGTATCCGCGTACGCGACTGTGCCCGCGATTCTGCGTGGCAGCGGGCGTACCGGCTTCTGGGAGGCCCTGTCCGACGCCCGTCGGGGCGACGATCGCGCGGTGAGGGCGTTCGTCGACGCGGGCACCGCGCTCGGCGCCGCCGTCGCAGCGCTGGTCAACATCGTCGATCCCGAGCGGGTCCTCATCACGGGGGAGGCTCTCGCGGTGGCCGAGTTCGCGTCCGAGCAGGTTTATGAGTCGATCCGGCTGAGAATCGATCCCGGCACGCCCGCACCCGATGTCGAGCTCGGCGCGTTCGAGTTCACCGATTACGCCTGGGGAGCGGCGATCGCCGCGATCCGCGCCCTGGTTTAGCCGATGAAGAGCTCACCGAGCCAACGGCGCTGCCGTGCCCAATGGTGCATCTGACCGCCTTCGTGGCCGTTGAACGGGTAGACCTGGATGTCTCGAACGTCCGATCGGCAGCTGTTGTAGGCCGCGAAAACCGACGACGGAAGGACGATGTCGTCCATGAGGGCGACGGAGAACAGCGCGGGCGCGGTCACCCGCGAGGCCATGAGGGCTCCATCGAAGTACGAGAGGGTGCGGAACACCGTCTCGACGGCATCGCGGTGGACGGCGAGATAGCGCACGATCTCCGTGAACGGCGCCGAGGGCGTGTTCTCGACCGAATGCCGGAAATCGCATAGAAACGGGACATCCGGCATGACGGCCGCGACGCGTTCCGCGAGCGCGGCGGCCGCAAGTGCGATGCCGCCACCTTGACTCGCTCCCGTGACGGCGATCCGCTTGTCGTCGACGAAGTCGAACGCCGCCGTCTCATCGACGAGGCGCACGGCGTCCGCGAACACTCTGCGGTAGTAGTACTCCTCCGGCGCGCTGATGCCGCGCGTCATGAACCCCTCCGGCGCGGGCCCGGAGCCGTGCGGATCGGGGGTCGCGCCGCCATTGCCCCAGCCGCTTCCCTGGCCGCGCGTGTCCATCACGACGTGGACGTATCCGCTGGCGGCCCAGTGGAGACGTTCTGCGGGGAGGCCGCGGCCGCCGTTGTATCCGATGTATTCGATCACGGCGGGAGCCGGTGTCTCGTCGGACCAGCGGGGGCGGACGACCCAGCCCCTGACCGGCTCTCCGTCGAAGCCCGAGAAGGTGAGGTCCTGAACGACGAGTTCGGGGAACGACGGGTCCGGCGCGCCCAGCTTGGTGTCCGCTGACTGACGTCGCGTCTCGCCGAGGGTTTTCCGCCAGAACTCATCGAAGTCATCGGGCGCAGCAATCGACGGTCGGTACGCGCGGAGTCGGTCGAGGCTCCCATCGGTCAGCGGCATGACTTTCTCCTCAGAAGTTGACTTTATGTTGCACTGCGATACAAACTACCGGTTGGCCGCTCTCATCGCGACCTCTCACATCCCTGAAAGGACTGAACATGGACGCAACGAAGCGCATCCGTCATGGTTGGCGGCACGCGGCGACGATCGTCGCCGTGGGCGTCGTCGGAACGGGAATGCTCGCCGGGTGCTCCTCGGACACCGCAGAATCGTCGAACACGGGAAGCGAGTCGCTTCCCGATGAGGGCATCACCCTCGACTTCTGGGGCTGGGTGCCTGGCCTCGAAGATCTCGTCGCGCAATGGAACGACGACAATCCGGATGTGCAGGTCGACTTCCATCGCATGACCGGAGACGACGGGCAGAAGGTCGAAGCCGCCGTGGATGCCGGGTCAGGCCCGGACATCGTCCAGCTCAGCTCCCACGATCTGCCGAACTACGTGATCAACGGTCGCGTGCAGGACATCACCGACTACGTCTCCGGCGTCGAGGAGAAGTTCACGGAGGCCTCGTGGGCCCAGGCCATGGTCGATGGACGCGTCTACGGCGTGCCTCAGGGAATCGGTCCCTCGGGGATGATGTACCGCACGGACATCTTCGAGGAGCACGGCGTCGACGTGCCCGAGACGTGGGACGACTTCATCGAAGCCGGAAAGGCGCTGAAGGAGGCGGATCCGGACCTCCGCATCTCGAACATCGCGTCGGGCGAGATTGGCCAGTGGATGCAGGAGGTGTCGCAGGCCAGCGCGAGCTGGTATGGCATCGAGAACGAGACGTGGAAGGTTTCGGTGAACGGGCCGGAGAGCGTGGAGATCGCCGAGCGGTGGCAGACGCTGCTGGACGAGGACCTCGTGACGACCGAGCAGATGTGGACGCCGGAGTACTGGTCGCTCGTCAACCAAGGCAAGATCGCGACCGTCAGCTATGCCGCCTGGTTCC
>JAJYSF010000002.1 GCA_021793715.1 Actinomycetes bacterium | reverse complement strand
TCGACAGCGAAACCGTCGATACGCAGACGCGCGACGACGGAGACGCACGCGCTCAGAGCGCGCTCGAAGTCGCTGTCAGCGCGCCACGCGTCGTCGGCGAGATCGAGGATCACGGCCGCGGTCGGGGTGGTCTCTCGTTCTTCTTCTCTGACCATGAGGTCGCCGTGGTGGGCCGACGCGCGCCAGTGCACGCGGCGCATCGAATCGCCGGGGAGGTAGGGGCGGGGGACGAGGTTGTCGGTTCCCTGGCCGATGCGTTCGTGCCGGGTCGGCTCCTCGCCGTCCTCACGTCCGCGTGCGTGCACTGACGCGAGCGCCACGACAGGGGGCACCGCGATCACCTCGTCCACCCCGCCGACGGCGACTCGGCGTCGAGCGACGCGGAGCGGCGCCAGCAGTTCGACGCGCAGCGGTCCGACCGTCTGTGGGCCGCGACGCGAGGCCGTGACCTCGCTGCGATAGGCGGCGTCGGTCGATGCCGGAATCTCGCGGAGGTCGAGTCCGTCCGAGGCGCCGTCGACCGCGTGGTCGATGAACTCGATCGCGCCGCCGACGATCGCCGCCTCGATGCGCAGTGTTTCGCCGACCGCGACGATCTCCGCGCTGAGGGTGCGGGAGACGGCGCGGGGAACGGCCGCGAGACGCACGACGATGGCCCCGAGCGCGACGACGCCCGCGAACACGAGTCCGAGGTAGGTCAGCTCGATTCGATCGATGCCTATCCCGGCCGCGACAAGCGCAGCCGCGAGCGCGAGCATGGCGAGCCCGCGACCCGTGGGAACCACCCGGCCGCGTGCCGGTCTCTTCGATCGCCGCCGTGTCACCGATCCGCCACGGGAACGTGCACCTGGCCGATGATCTGCTCGACGATGCGTGCGGCGGCGTCGGTCGACGTACGGCCCGTCGCCGCGTGCCGCGCCGGGATCAGCCGGTGTCCGAAGACGGCGTTCGCGAGCGAGGACACGTCATCCGGGATCACGAAGTCCCGGCCGGCGAGTGCCGCCGTCGCTTTGGCGGCGCGGACGAGTTGCAGCGTCGCCCGAGGGCTCGCACCCAGCCGCAGGTCGGGATGCGACCGGGTCGCGTGGGCAAGAGTCACCGCGTAGCGTTCGACGAGGGGCGAGACGTGGACGCGGTGTGCGTACGCCACGAGGCCCGCGACCTCGTCGAGCGTCACGACGGGGCGGACATCCGTCAGAGGATTGTGCGTGTCGCGCTGGCGGAGCATGAGGGCCTCGGAGTCCATGTCCGGGTACCCCATCGAGATCCGCATCATGAAGCGATCGAGCTGTGCCTCGGGCAGCGCGTACGTGCCGTCCATCTCGAGCGGGTTCTGCGTCGCCACGACGAGGAAGGGGGACGGCAGCAGATGCGTCGTGCCGTCAACCGACACCTGGCGTTCTTCCATCGCCTCGAGCAGCGCTGACTGGGTCTTGGGGGAGGAGCGGTTGATCTCGTCCGCGATCACGACGTTCGCGAACACTGCGCCGCGGGAGAACGCGAACTCGCGCGTCGCCGGGTTGTAGACCGACACGCCCGTGACGTCGCCCGGCAGCAGATCGGGTGTGAACTGGATCCGGCGGACGTCGGCGTCGATCGACGCGGCCAGCGCGCGGGCGAGCATCGTCTTCCCCACGCCCGGCACGTCCTCGACGAGGAGATGGCCCTCGGCGAGGAGCACGATGAGCGAGGCGCGCACGGCCTCGTCCTTCCCGTCGATCACGCCGCGGATCGTGTTCTCGATCCGATCGGTGGTCGACTGGAATGCGTCTGGGGTCATCGTCGTCTCCGCCATCATGCGTCAGCCTAGCGAGGCGACCGGTCCGCTCAGGCTGATAAGCTGGGATCAGCTCTCCGCGTGACGGCATCCAGGCCAACTCCCCCAGGACGGAAACGTAGCAAGGGTAACCGGGCTCTGCCGGGTACGCGGAGAGTCTTTTTCGTCTCGGCGGATCCGCCCAGGGCTACCAGCCGCCCACGCGACGCGGGTAGGTTGAATCGCGTGGCACGGAGCATCTACATCACTTCCGCGGAGGGGCAGTCGGGCAAGTCGACCGTCGCCCTCGGCGTGCTCGATTCGCTGAGCCGTGTGGCGCCGCGCGTCGGCGTGTTCCGCCCGATCGCGCGTTCGACGTCCGAACGTGACTACGTGCTCGAGATGCTCCTCGACCACACCGACGTCGACCTCGCGTACGACGACGGCGTGGGGGTCACCTACGACGACGTCCGCGCGGATCCCGAGGGGGCCCTCTCAACGATCGTCGCGCGCTACAAGCGGGTCGAGGCGCAGTGCGACGCGGTCGTCGTGCTCGGCAGCGACTACACCGATGTGGGGAGCCCAGCCGAGCTCGCCTACAACGCGCGCATCGCGGCGAACCTCGGCGCGCCCGTGCTGCTCGTTCTCGGCGGCCGCCAGCCGCACGGCTCGGCGGAGTCCCTCGGATCCGCGCCGCCGCGCTCGCCGGAGCAGATGGGGCAGCTCGCTGCGCTCTCCGTACTCGAGCTGCGCCGACAGAATGCCGAACTCGCCGCGACGATCGTCAACAGGGCGGACGCGGCGCTCGCCGCCGAGATCGTGTCGGCGGTCGCGGCGCGCGTCGAGGACGGTCCGGTGTGGGCGCTGCCGGAGGATCCGCTTCTCGTCGCGCCGACGATGGGTGACGTCCTGCGCGCCGTCGACGGCACGCTGATCGCCGGAGATGAGCAGCTGCTCGCGCGTGAGGCGCTCGGGGTCACGGTCGCGGCGATGTCGATGGTGAACGTGCTCGCCCGCCTCGACGAGGGTGATGTCGTGATCGTGCCGGCCGATCGCAGCGATGCCCTGCTCGCGACGCTGACGGCCCACCGGTCGGGAACCTTCCCGTCGCTCGCAGGCATCGTGCTCAACGGCGACGCCGCGATTCCTGACATCCTGCAGCGGCTGATCGACGGCCTCGGCCCGCGCTTGCCGATCATCACCACGCCCGGTGACACGTATCCGACCGCCATGCGCGTGATGACCGCGCGCGGTCGGCTCGCCGCCTCGAGCCCGCAGCGCTACAGCCGGGCGCTCGGCCTGTTCGACCAGAACGTCGACATCGACGAACTGACACGTGTGCTCGGCATCGCCCGCGCGACCGTCGTGACGCCGCTGATGTTCGAGTATCAGCTTCTCGAGCGCGCCCGATCTGCGCACCAGCGCATCGTGCTTCCGGAGGGCGACGACGACCGCATCCTGAAGGCCGCCGCGATCCTCCTCGAGCGCTCGGTCGCGCACCTGACCATCCTCGGAGATCCGGAGCGCGTCCGCTCTCGCGCCGTCGAGCTGGGACTGGATATTCGCGCCGCCGACGTGCTCAGTCCGTTCGACCCCGCATATGTCGAGCGCTTCGCCACCGAATATCAGCGACTGCGCGCGCACAAGGGCATGACCTACGACAAGGCAGCGGACCTCGTCAGCGACGTGTCGTACTTCGGGACGATGATGGTGCACCTGGGTGACGCCGACGGAATGGTCTCAGGCGCCGCACACACGACGGCGCACACGATCCGGCCGTCCTTCGAGATCATCAAGACCGCGCCCGACGTCTCCGTGGTCTCGAGCGTTTTCCTCATGGCGCTCGCCGATCGCGTGCTCGTCTACGGCGACTGCGCCGTGATCCCGGATCCGACGAGCACTCAGCTCGCGGACATCGCGATCTCGTCGTCCGAGACCGCCGCGCTGTTCGGGATCGATCCGCGTGTGGCGATGCTGTCCTACTCGACGGGGGCATCGGGATCCGGGGCGGACGTCGAGAAGGTGCGCGAGGCGACGGCGCTCGCGCGCGCACGCGCTCCCGAGCTGCCGATCGAGGGGCCGATTCAGTACGACGCCGCGGCGGACGCGGCCGTGGCTCGTACCAAGCTGCCCGACTCAGACGTCGCCGGGCGTGCGACGGTGTTCGTCTTCCCCGACCTCAACACCGGGAACAACACGTACAAGGCGGTGCAACGGTCGGCCGGCGCGGTCGCCATCGGGCCCGTGCTGCAGGGGCTCGCGAAGCCGATCAACGACCTCTCGCGCGGCGCGCTCGTCGAGGACATCGTCAACACGGTGGCGATCACCGCCATCCAGGCGCAGACCGGGCAGGCCGGATGAGCGTCGTCCTCGTCGTCAACAGCGGGTCGTCGTCGTTCAAGTATCGCCTGATCGACCTGGACGCCGAGCAGGTGCTCGCCCACGGTCTCGTCGAACGGATCGGCGAGACGGCGGGCGTCGCGACGCACACGGTCGTCGCGCGCACGGAGGCGGGGGAGCCGGCGCCGACGGTGGTCGACGTCACGCACGAACTGACCCGGGCGATTCCCGACCACACGACCGGTTTCGCCGTGATGCTCGAGGCCTTCGCGGCGCACGGCCCGTCGTTCGACGAACACCGCCCCGACGCGGTGGGACACCGGGTCGTGCACGGCGGAGCGCGCTTCTTCCGCGCCACCATCGTCGATGACGCCGTCGAAGAGTCGATCGACGACCTCTCCCTGCTCGCACCGTTGCACAACCCCGGGGCGCTCGAGGGGATCCGGGCCGCCCGCGCGGCGTTCGCGGACGTCGACCACGTCGCGGTCTTCGACACCGCATTCCACCAGACCATGCCGCCGGAGGCATATACCTACGCGCTCGATCGCGAGACGGCCAGCCGACACCGGATCCGTCGGTACGGGTTCCACGGCACGAGCCACAAGTACGTCAGCGAGCAGGCCGCGGCGTACCTCGGTCGGCCGCTCGAGACGGTGCGTCAGATCGTGTTCCATCTCGGAAATGGGGCGTCGGCGACCGCGATCGATGGCGGGCGCTCCGTGGAGACGTCGATGGGGTTCACCCCGCTCGAGGGTCTCGTGATGGGCACACGCACGGGAGACGTCGATCCGGCGATCCTGCTGCACCTGCAGCGCACGGCCGCGTATGACGCGGACGACCTCGACGACCTCCTGAACCGCCGCAGCGGCCTCGTGGGGCTCGCTGGCGCGAACGACATGCGCGATCTCGTCGCTCGGGCGGAGGCAGACGACCAGGCGGCGCAGCTCGCAATCGACGTGTACGTCCACCGGATCCGCGCCTATGCCGGCGCCTATCTCGCACAGCTCGGCGGTGCCGACGTGATCAGTTTCACCGCGGGCGTCGGCGAGAACGCCGCCCTGATCCGCGAACGTGCGCTCGATCGGCTCGGCTTTCTCGGCGTGCGGATCGATCATGACCGGAATCGATCGGTGCCGCGTGGTGAGATCGCACAGATCTCCTCAGACGACTCCGATATCGTCGTGCTCGTCGTACCAACTGACGAAGAGGTCGAAATCGCCCGTCAGACCCTCCACGCCGCAACCCTCCGGAGAGCCGAGTGACCGACCGCGCCACCCCCCGCCTGCAGGACTATGAGGCCGTCCTCTTCGATCTCGACGGCGTGCTCACCCCGACTGCCGAGGTGCACATGCACGCGTGGCAGACGATGTTCGACGAGCTGTTCGCCGCCTGGGACATCACGCCGCCGTACACGGACGAGGACTACTTCGCCTACGTCGACGGCAAGAAGCGCTACGACGGCGTCGCCGCGCTGCTGCGCAGTCGCGACGTCGAGGTGCCGTGGGGCGACCCGACGGATCCGCCTGAGACACCGACAGTCTGCGGCGTCGGCAACCGCAAGAACACGGCGTTCACCCGCGTCCTCGGACGTGACGGCATTGCGCCGTACGTGGGATCCGTCGCCCTGCTCGACGAGCTCGAGCGCGCCGGGACGCCGGTGGCAGTCGTCTCGAGTTCGAAGAACGCCGACATCGTCCTGCGCGCCGCGGGCCTGCGCGAACGGTTCGACGTCGTCGTGGACGGCGTCGTCGCGGAGGAACGGAACCTCCCCTCGAAGCCTGCCCCCGACGTCTTCATCGAAGGCGCCCGCGCGCTCGGCGTGGATCCTGCTCGAGCCGTCGTCGTCGAAGACGCGCTCGCCGGCGTCGAGTCCGGCGTCGCGGGCGGCTTCGGCCTCGTCATCGGCGTCGACCGCGGCGTCGGGGCCGACAGCCTGCGCGCCGCCGGCGCCCACCACATCGTGACCGACCTCGCCGACCTGCTGGAGACCCGATGATCGACCGCGAACGCTACCCGACCGACCCGTGGCGTCTCGTCGAGACGCGCTTCGACGAGGCCGACCTCGGCGTCACGGAGACGACGTTCGCCATCGGCAATGGCTTCCTCGGCATGCGCGCTGACCACCCCGAGGGGCTCCAGGCGCACGAGCACGGCACGTTCATCAACGGGTTCCACGAGACGTGGCCGATCCGGCATGCGGAGAACGCCTACGGCTTCGCCGAGGTCGGGCAGACGATCGTGAACGTGCCCGACGCGAAGATCATGCGCGTGTACGTCGATGACGAGCCCATGTCGATCGACATGGCGGAGATCACCGAGTACGAACGGTGCCTCGACTTCCGCGACGCGACGCAGCGCCGACGGGTCCGATGGGTGACGCCGACGGGCAAGGAAGTGCTGCTCGAGTCGACCCGGATGATCTCGTTCGAGGACCGCCACCTCGCGGTCCTCCAGATGACGGTCACGGTGCTGAACGCCGACGCGCCGGTCGTCGTCAACTGCCAGATCATCAATCGCCAGGACGGCGAGGACGTCTATGGGGGACGCCCCGCCGCAGCGCATCGCGCGGACCCCCGCAAAGTCGAGCACGTCACCGAGCGCGTGCTCGACCCCCAGGAGCACTGGCAGGTGGGCACCCGATCGACGCTGTCGTATCGCGCGGCGTCCAGCGGCATGACGCTCGCGGTCGTCGCCGACCACGTGGTCGAGACCGAGAACGAGTACGAGTCGCGCGGGCTCATCGAAGCGGACATCTCTCGCAACGTCTTCCGCGTGAACGCGAAGGCGGGCGTCCCCGTGACGGTGACGAAGTACGTCAGCTATCACACCTCTCGGGGCGTTCCCGTTGCGGAGCTGATCGACCGTGCGCGTCGCACGCTCGACCGTGCGACCGACGCCGGAGTCGACGCGCACCTCGAGCGACAGCGCCGATTCCTCGACGCGTTCTGGGACAGGTCGGACGTGCGGGTGCCCGGCCATGACGAGCTCCAGCAGGCGATCCGCTGGGGCCTGCTGCAGGTCGCGATGGCGTCGGCACGCGCCGACGGCTGGGGAGTCCCCGCGAAGGGCATGACGGGATCCGGTTACAGCGGACACTATTTCTGGGACACGGATATCTACGTGCTGCCGTTCCTCGACTACACCTCGCCCATCTGGGCGCGTAATGCGCTGCGGTGGCGCGCATCGACGCTTCCCGCTGCGCGGCGTCGAGCCTCGCAGCTGAGCGAGGACGGGGCGCTCATCCCGTGGCGCACGATCAACGGCGAGGAGGCATCCGCCTACTACGCCGCCGGCACAGCGCAGTACCACATCAACGCCGACGTCGCGTATGCGCTCGTGAAGTACGTGCGCGCCACCGGCGACGAGGCGTTCATGGCGAGCGACGGCGTCGACCTGCTCGTCGAGACCGCGCGCCTCTGGTCGACGCTCGGCTTCTGGCGCGAGGACTCGTTCCACATCCACGGCGTGACCGGTCCGGACGAGTACACGACGGTCGTGAACGACAACCTCTTCACGAACGTGATGGCGCGGTTCAACGTGCGTGCGGCCGCTCGTGTCGTGCGCGAGATGGCCGACCGCGCCCCCGAGCGGTATCAGGCGATGGCGGACCGCCTCGCGTTGCGTCCCGAGGAAGCCGGCGACTGGGAGCGGCTCGGCGATGCGATCCACATCCCGTACAGCGCCGAGGCCGGCATCCACCCGCAGGACGCGCTGTTCTTGGAACGCGAGCTGTGGGATCTCGAGAACACGTCGGACGAACACCGTCCGCTGCTGCTGCACTTCCACCCGCTCGTGATCTACCGGTTCCAGGTGCTCAAGCAGGCGGACGTCGTGCTGGCGGAGTTCCTGCAGGGGAATGCCTTCACGGAGGCCGAGAAGCTCGCCGACTTCGAGTACTACGACCCGCTCACGACAGGAGATTCCACGCTGTCGGGCGTCGCGCAGGCGGTGATGGCCGCCGAGGTCGGCTACCAGGAGCTCGCGCTCGAATACTTCGAGCACTCGCTCTTCGTTGATCTCGCGGACCTGCATCGGAACACGGCAGACGGCGTGCACATCGCGGCTGCCGGCGGCGTGTGGACGGCCCTGGTAAGCGGATTCGGCGGCATGCGGGATCACGGCGGCGAACTCAGCTTCGACCCCCGACTTCCTGCCGCCTGGCCCGAGCTGTCGTTCCCGCTGACGTGGCGTGGGACGCGCATCGACGTCACGGTGCGCCCCGCTGAGCTGGAGATCGGCGCCCGTGCGGGGGAGGGGAAGCCCGTGGCATTTGCGGTGCGCGGAGAGAACTTCACCGTGGCGCCGGGAGCACGCATCGTGGTTCCGCTCGCCGACCAGGGGCCGGTCCGCCCGGGGCGCCCGCGGCTGCGCCGGCGCGCGGAGGACGGCGTCTATCCGCACGCGAGTGTGCCACCGTCG
The DNA here is from genome assembly GCA_021793715.1 of Actinomycetes bacterium. The sequence continues at coordinate 10,234 of JAJYSF010000002.1, read as the reverse complement.
ATCGACTACTACGAGGCGCCCGAGTGATCGATCACGCCGATCGATGATTCTTGTCGGACCTCAGCCCTAGGGTGGAACCGTGAGCACAGCCCTGTACCGCCGCTACCGTCCCGAGGCGTTCGCCGAGATGATCGGCCAGTCCCAGGTGACCGAACCGCTCATGACGGCGTTGCGCACCGATCGCATCGGACACGCGTACCTGTTCTCCGGTCCGCGTGGCTGCGGGAAGACGACCTCCGCCCGCATCCTCGCGCGCTGTCTGAACTGCGCCGAGGGGCCGACCGACATCCCGTGTGGCACGTGCGAGAGCTGCGTCGAGCTGTCGCGAGACGGCGGCGGATCGCTCGACGTCGTCGAGATCGACGCGGCGAGCCACAACGGCGTCGACGACGCGCGCGATCTGCGTGAGCGCGCCGTGTTCGCCCCGGCACGCGATCGCTACAAGATCTTCATCCTCGACGAGGCGCACATGGTGTCGCCGCAGGGCTTCAACGCGCTGCTGAAGCTCGTCGAAGAGCCGCCGGAGCACATCAAGTTCATCTTCGCGACGACCGAGCCCGAGAAGGTCATCGGCACGATCCGCTCGCGCACGCACCACTATCCCTTCCGACTCGTCCCGCCCGCGGCGATGCTCGATTATGTCGAACAGCTGTGCGGGCAGGAGAGCATCGCGCCCGACCCCGGCGTGCTCCCGCTCGTCGTGCGCGCCGGCGCGGGCTCGCCACGAGACACGCTGTCGATCCTCGACCAGCTGATCGCGGGATCCGAGGAGGCATCCGTCTCGTACGAGCGCGCCGTCGCGCTGCTCGGGTACACCCACGGCGAACTGCTGGACGAGGTCGTGGATGCATTCGCCTCCGCGCAGCCGTCCGGCGCGTTCGCCGCCGTCGACCGCGTGGTGCAGACAGGCCAGGATCCGCGACGCTTCGTGGACGACCTGCTCGAGCGCATGCGCGACCTCATCGTGATCGCCGCGACGGGCGACGACGCCGCGTCAGTCCTGCGCGGTCGCCCCGCCGACGAACTCGCGCGGATGCAGACGCAGGCAGCCGCGTACGGCACCGCCCGTCTGTCGCGCGCCGCCGATCTGGTCAGCGCCGCGCTCGACCAGATGACGGGGGCCACCTCTCCGCGACTGCAGCTCGAGCTCCTGGTCGCACGCGTGCTCACGGCCGACGGCGCCGTCGGAGAAGGGCCCGGGTCAGACGCGAGTGCTTCTCGCAGCGATGACGCTGGCCCGAGCAGTGCACCCGCCACCGAGACGTCACCATCCGGTGCCGGGCAGGACGCGCGCGCCGGCACGTCGCCCTCGAGGGTGGAGGATCCGGCACCGGAGCCCGCTCCGCCCGCTGCAGCGCCACCCGCGGCCACGGCATCTGCAGCGCCGCCGTCAGCCCCGCCCGCCGCCGCGCCGTCGGAGACGACTCCGGCCGCAGCGGTCGCTCCGCCCACCGCGCCACCCGGTGCACCGTCGACCGAGCGGGTGACGACGGCGCCCGCGCACCCCGCGGGCGAGGCGTCGGATGCGCCCGATGCACCGTCCGCGTCGCCGGGCGCCTCGTCCGGGACACCCGTCGCGCCTGCAGCCGAGCCGGCCGCGACGTCGGACTCCGGCGCTGCGCCCGTCGCCCCGCCAGCGACCGCCGCTCCGACGATTGAGACCGATCCCGAGCCCGCCGCACCGCCTGCCGCCGCGCAGCCGACAGCGGCTCCCGTGGCAGACGCCGCCGCGTCGGCGACGGTGGCGCCGAGTGGCCCGCCGGAATCCGATGACGTGCCGGCCGCCGCGTGGGCGACCGCGGCCCCCGGCTCGGCCGCGACCGAGCTGGCGCCTGCCGTAGCCGAGCCCGCGCCCGTTGCGCCCGCCGCGCTCACCCTTGCGGCCCTGGCCGACGCGTGGCCGCGGATCCTCTCGGCCATCGAGGGCGTGAGCCGTGAGTCCTGGCTCGTCCTCCAGTCGGCGACGCCCGCGCACGTCGCTGACGACGTCGTCGGCCTGGCGTTCACCAACCAGACCGATCTCGGCCGCTTCAAGACCCGCGCTCCGGACGGCTCCGGTGTGAGCGAGGATCTCCGCGTCGCGATCGACGATGTGACCGGCGTGCGCGTGAAGTTCCTTGCCCGGCACGTGCCCGGCGCACCAGCACCGGCTGACGACGCGCTCCCGCCCGTCGACGACGCACCGCCCGCCGAGGACGGTCCTCCCGACGACGACCCGACCGGTCCCGCCACGAGTTCCTATGCGGCCGCGCCGGGATGGGCTGTCGCGCCGATCCCCGGCGCCGAGACTGCGGAACCCGCGCTCGCGGCCGCGCCGCCGCCCTTCGCGGCCGCGTCCGAGCCTGCGGCATCCGCCGCAACCGAGGAGCCGGCTGCCGACAGCGACGCGACGACCGGCGACGCCGCGACCAGCGATGCGGCGCCCACGTCCGTCGAGCAGGCCGCCGACTCCGGGCCGACGGTGCAGTCACGACAGGTGCGCCTCGACGACGGCGTGCAGCGGTACGGCGAGGCCGTCGTGCGACAGAAGCTCGGCGCGACCTTCCTCCATGAAGAGGAATTCGCGCCGCCCACACGGTTCCAGTAAGGAAGACCACGAATGTACGACGGAATCGTTCAGGAACTGATCGACGAACTCGGTCGGCTGCCCGGCGTCGGACCGAAGTCGGCGCAGCGCATCGCCTTCCACATCCTGCAGACGCCCTCATTCGACGTCGCACGACTGTCGCACCTGCTCAGCGAAGTGCGCGAACGGGTGAAGTTCTGCGAGCGCTGCGGCAACGTCTCCGAGGCCGAGCTGTGCTCGATCTGCCGAGACACGCGACGGGATCAGGCCCTGATCTGTGTCGTCGAGGACGCGAAGGACGTCTCAGCGATCGAGCGCACGCGCGAGTTCCGCGGGCTCTACCACGTGCTCGGCGGTGCGATCAGCCCCATCTCCGGCGTGGGGCCGGACGACCTGCGCATCCAGCAGCTGATGACCCGTCTCGCCGACGACACCGTGCAGGAGGTGATCCTCGCCACGAACCCGAATCTCGAGGGCGAGGCGACCTCCGCGTATCTCAGTCGCCTGCTGACCTCCATGGACATCACGATCACGCGCCTCGCCTCGGGTCTTCCCGTCGGCGGCGACCTCGAATACGCCGATGAGATCACGCTCGGTCGCGCCTTCGAAGGCCGCCGTTCCGCTTAGTACGATTCTGCCTCCGAGACGTTCCGCCCTAAACTGGGTCGCTGGGCCCACCAGTCACCGCACCACCCGGGAGCTACACAGTGGCATTGATCGTGCAGAAATTCGGCGGATCCTCCGTCTCCGACGCCGCCAGCATCAAGCGCGTCGCGAAACGGATCGTCGAAGCGCGGGAGGCGGGCAATGACGTCGTCGTCGCGGTGAGCGCGATGGGCGATACGACCGACGACCTGCTCGAACTCGCGGCCGGCGTCGCGCCGGAACCGGCGCCGCGCGAACTCGACATGCTGCTCTCGAGCGGTGAGCGCATCTCGATGGCGCTGCTCGCCATGGCGATTCACGCGATGGGTTACGAGGCGCGTTCCTTCACGGGAAGCCAGGCCGGCATGATCACGACGGCCGACCATGGCTCCGCGCGGATCCTCGATGTCACCCCGGTGCGACTCCGTGAAGCGCTCGACGATGGCGCGGTCGTCATCGTCGCCGGGTTCCAGGGATTCAACCGCGACACCCGAGACATCACGACCCTCGGACGCGGCGGATCCGACACGACTGCCGTCGCGCTCGCCGCGGCGCTCGGCGCCGACGTCTGCGAGATCTACAGCGACGTCGACGGCATCTTCACGTGCGACCCGCGCGTCGTCCCGATGGCGAAGAAGCTCAACGTCATCGGCGCCGAGGAGATGCTCGAACTGGCGGCGAACGGCGCCAAGGTCCTCTACATCCGCGCGGTGGAGTACGCCCGCCGCCACAACGTCCTCATCCACGCACGCTCCACGTTCACGCCGAACGAGGGCACCTATGTACTCGGCGACGGGATGCCAGATCCCCGCCTGGCCAAGGGAGAAGCCATGTCCGATGTCATCGGTAAGGAAGAGCCCGTCGTCGCGGGCGTCGCGATCGACCGCAGCCAGGCGAAGATCACGGTCGTCGGCGTGCCCGACGTTCCCGGATCCGCCGCGGCGATCTTCTCGCGCGTGGCCGCCCTCGGTGCGAACATCGACATGATCGTGCAGAACGTGCAGTCGGCGAGCCCGGGCCACACGGACATCTCGTTCACGCTGCCGAAGGACGAGGCCGAGGCCGTCGCGAAGCAGCTCAAGGCCGACCACGACGAGCTCGGATTCGACAACATCTACTTCGACGACGAGATCGGAAAGCTCTCGGTCGTCGGCGCGGGCATGCGGTCACACTCGGGCGTCTCGCTGACGCTGTTCGAGGCGCTCAGCAGCAACGGCATCAACGTCGAGATGATCTCCACGAGTGAGATCCGCATCTCGGTCGTGCTCCGTGACGCCTACCTCGACGCGGCCGCTCGCGCCGTCCACACCGCATACGGGCTCGATGGCGACGTCGAGGCCACCGTCTACGCCGGCACCGGCCGCTGACCGGCCCGGCGGCTGACCGGCCGCCGGTAGACTCGCAAGAACCTCCGCCCCCGAACCACGAGGAACCCATGGCACGCATTGCAGAATCCGGAGTATCGCTCGCCCTCGTCGGCGCCACCGGCCAGGTCGGCGGAAAGATGCTGGAGATCCTGGCAGAGCGCGACTTCCCGGTTCGCGAGCTGCGCCTGTTCGCCTCGCCGCGATCCGCCGGCAAGACGATCGCATACCGGGGCACGGACGTGACCGTCGAGGACGTCAACAGCACCGAGCTGGCCGGCATCGACATCGCCCTGTTCTCCGCGGGCGGCTCCGCGTCGAAGCAGCACTCGCCGCGCTTCGCCGAGGCAGGGGCGCTCGTCGTCGACAACTCGAGCGCGTGGCGCATGGATCCCGACGTCCCGCTGGTCGTCAGCGAGGTGAACCCGGAAGCGATCGATGCGGCCACGAAGGGCATCATCGCGAACCCCAACTGCACGACGATGGCCGCGATGCCGGCCCTCTCGGCACTCGACGCGGAAGCGGGCCTCGAACGGCTCGTCGTCTCGACCTATCAGGCGGTCTCCGGATCCGGCCTCGGTGGCGTCGACGAACTGCGCGGTCAGGTCGAAGCGGCGGTGTCGCAGGGCGGCATGGACCGTCTCACGCACGACGGATCCGCGGTCGACTTCCCCGAGCCCGACAAGTACGTCGCGCCGATCGCATTCGACGTCATCGCTCTCGCCGGCAACATCGTCGACGACGGTCTCGGCGAGACCGACGAGGAGAAGAAGCTCCGCAACGAGAGCCGCAAGATCCTCGACCTGCCGGACCTGCTCGTCTCCGGCACGTGCGTGCGCGTCCCCGTCTTCACGGGCCACGCGCTCTCCGTCAATGCCGAGTTCCGGGATCCGATCTCGCCCGAGCGCGCCACGGAGCTGCTCTCGCAGGCACCCGGCGTGCAGCTCGTTGACGTCCCGACGCCCCTCGAGGCCGCCGGCGCGGACCCCACCCTCGTCGGGCGCATCCGCGCCGACCAGGGCGCGCCCGCCGGACACGGGCTCGCGATGTTCATCGCCAGCGACAACCTGCGCAAGGGCGCGGCGCTGAACACGGTCCAGATCGCCGAGCTCATCGCGGCCAGGCGCCTGCAGCGCGCGTGATGACACGCGTATAAGAACCGCGGATGTTGCCGGGCGCCTCGTCGAAAAGCACTCGGGTAGCGAGAGTAGGCTGATGAATCGTGAGTGAATCCGTAGATGTCGTGCTCATCGGCGGCGGCGTGATGTCGGCCACCCTGGGCACCCTCCTCAAAGAACTCCAGCCCGACTGGAAGATCGTCACGCTCGAACGGCTCGGCGACGTGGCGCAGGAGAGCTCGAACCCGTGGAACAACGCGGGCACCGGACACGCGGCGCTGTGCGAGCTCAACTACATGCCCGATCCCGACGACCCGTCCAAGGCGATCGGCATCAACGAGCAGTTCCAGGTGACCCGGCAGCTGTGGTCCTCCTTCGTCGATCGGGGGATCCTGTCGGAAGCGTCGACGTTCATCAACTCGACGCCGCACATGACGTTCGTGCGCGGAGAGAAGAGCGTCGCCTACCTCAAGGCGCGGTACGAGACGCTCAAGGAGCAGCCCCTGTTCCGCGGCATCCAGTACAGCGAGGACTCACGCGTCATCCACCAGTGGGCGCCGTTGCTGATGAAGAAGCGCCGCAAGAGCGACGAGCCGTTCGCGGCGACGCGCGTGCCCGCAGGTACCGACGTCGACTTCGGTGCGGTCACACGGCAGCTCTTCGACCACCTCGCCTCCTCGGGAGCCGACGTCCGCCTCAACCACGAGGTGAAGAAGCTCAAGCGCCGCTCTGACGGCACCTGGGACGTCCTCTACCGCCACCGCGTCGGCAGCACTCCCGGATCCCTCAACGCGCGATTCGTTTTCGTCGGCGCGGGCGGATGGGCCATCAAGCTCTTGCAGAGCGCCGGGATCCCCGAGATCAAGGGGTATGGCGTCTTCCCGATCGGCGGCCAGTTCCTCAAGACCTCGACCCCCGAGATCGTCGCGCAGCACCAGGCCAAGGTGTACTCGCAGGCCGCTGTCGGCGCGCCCCCCATGTCCGTCCCTCACCTCGACACGCGCGTCGTCGGTGGCGAGGCCTCGCTCATGTTCGGTCCGTTCGCGACCTTCAGCCCGAAGTTCCTCAAGACCGGCCGTTGGACCGACATCATCCAGCAGGTGCGGCTGTCGAACCTCGGATCGATGCTCAAGGTGGCGGTGACGAACCTCGACCTCGTACGGTATCTCGTCGGCGAGCTCATGAAGAACCGCGACCGGAAGGTCGACAGCCTGCGCGAGTTCGCGCCGGGCGTCGACGGCGACGACTGGGAGCTGATTCAGGCCGGGCAGCGCGCTCAGGTCATGAAGGGCGGCAAACTCCAGTTCGGCACCGAGGTCGTCTCGGCTTCCGACGGGTCCATCGCGGGGCTGCTCGGCGCATCGCCCGGGGCCTCGACGGCCGTGTCGATCATGTTGAACCTGCTGCGCTCCTGCTTCCCCGACCGTCAGGACGAGTGGGAGCCGAAGCTGCGCGAGCTCATCCCGACGTACGGCGGGCTGCTGAATGACGACGCGGAACTCGCCGAGTCGACCGAGCGGGCGTCTGCCGAGACACTCGGTCTGCTCACCTGACATCGTCCTGCGGCGGGCGTGCGTAAGGTTATCCGGTGGCCAAACTGTACTTCCGCTACGGCGCGATGAACTCCGGCAAGTCGACGGCGCTCCTGCAGGCGGCATACAACTACGAGGAGCGCGGGCAGTCCGTGTTGCTCGCCAAGCCGGAGATCGATTCGAAGGGCGCCGGATCCATCGAGTCGCGACTCGGCGTCACGCGCCCGGTCGACTTCCTCATCCCGGCTGACGCCGACGTACGCGACCTCGTGGCACACGAGCGCACGCGGATCCGCCGTGCCGCGGACGACGCGCTCTTCGACGATGACGGACACGCTGACGTCGCGTGCCTGCTGATCGACGAGGCCCAGTTCCTCTCGCCGCGGCAGGTGGATGACCTCCTCAAGATCGCGGTTGAGGAGGGGATTCCCGTCATGGCATACGGCATCCGCACGGACTTCCAGACCGAGGCGTTTCCGGGATCTCGGCGCCTGCTCGAGGTCGCGCACACGCTCGAGGAGCTCAAGACCATCTGTCGGTGCGGACGCAAGGCATTGTTCAACGCTCGCAAGATCGGCGGCGAGTTCGTCTTCGACGGCGACCAGGTGGCGATCGACACGGCGACGGCGGCCGTTCGGGGCGCGCGCTTCGTGACCTACGAATCGTTGTGCGGCGCGTGCTACCTCGAAGAGTCCGGCGGCGTCCTCGCCCCGCAGTAGGCTGGAGCCCATGCGCGTTCTTCTTGCCGGCGGTGCCGGATACGTCGGAACCCACACGGCGATCGCCCTCATCGAGGCCGGCCACGAGCCGGTGCTGCTTGACAACCTGGCGAACACAAGCCGTGTCGTGCCCAGCCGCATCGCCGAGATCACCGGCACCGAGGTGCCTCTCGTCATCGGCGACGCCGCCGACGACGAGCACGTCGGGAGCGCCTTCGACGAGCACGGGCCGTTCGACGCGATCATCCAGTTCGCGGCGCATAAAGCCGTCGGCGAGTCGGTCGAGAAGCCGCTCGAGTACTACGCCAACAACCTCGACACGACCTACGCGCTGCTGCGCGTCGGCATCGCGCGGGGGATCCGTTCGTTCGTGTTCTCGTCGACGGGCACCGTCTACTCGGATCCGGCCGACCTGCCGTTCACGGAGCAGGCGACCCGCAACCTCGTCGAACTGTCCAACCCGTACTCGAAGTCGAAGCTCATGAACGAGACCGTGCTGACCGACGTGCAGCAGGCACACCCCGAGCTGAACGTCACGCTGCTGCGGTACTTCAACCCGGTCGGTGCACACGAGTCAGGGCTCGTGGGGGAGGACCCGAAGGGGATCCCGAACAACCTCATGCCCTTCGTCGCCCGCGTCGCGGTCGGATCGCTGCCCGAGATCGGGATCTTCGGCGACGACTACGACACTCCCGACGGCACGGGACAGCGCGACTACATTCACGTCGTCGACCTCGCCGAGGGCCACGTCAAGGCGCTGGAGAAGGCCGCACCGGGGCTCGCCGTCTACAACCTCGGCACGGGCAACCCCGTCAGCGTGCGCGAGCTGATCACCTCGTTCGAGAAGGCGGTCGGTCGCGAGTTGCCGAAGTCGGTCAAGCCGCGCCGTGCGGGCGACCTCGCGGCGACCTACTGCACGCCCGCGAAGGCCGAGCGCGAGCTGGGGTGGACCGCGACCCGCACGATCGATGACATGACGCGCGACGTATGGAACTGGCAGCAGAAGAACCCCGGCGGCTACGAGGGCTGAGTGCCCTCAACACAACGCAGGAGGTTCCGGGGCGGACAGCCGCCCGCGCGACGCGTTGTCCGCTGGAGGTGACTGCGACGCGTTGCGCGGCGTGTACGGTTTCACCGTGGAACTGGATCCGGACCTCGTCGCGCTGCGGCGCGTGCGCGACCGCATCGATCGCGAGTACGCGCAGCCCCTTGACGTCGAAGAACTGGCGCGGGGTGCGTTCATGTCGGCCGGACACCTGAGCCGCGCGTTCAAGCGCGCCTATGGCGAATCGCCGTACTCGTACCTGATGACGAGGCGGATCGAACGGGCGATGGCGTTGCTGCGCCGCGGCGACGTGACGGTGACCGAGGTGTGCTTCGCCGTCGGATCCTCGTCCCTCGGCACGTTCAGCACTCGGTTTCGCGAGCTCGTCGGCATGTCGCCGACCGAGCTTCGCGAACGCGCGAGAACGGATCCGCAGCATTTGCCGTCGTGCGTCGTCAAGCAGGTGGCGAGACCGGTCAGGAATGGAGAAGCGCCGCCGCTGCTGCCGCAATAACGTGAGTGTCATGACAACCATGACGATTCACACGGCACAGCTTCCCCTCGTCGACCCGGACGCTTCGGTGGTGTTCTGGCGCGACGCGATTGGCTTCGAGGTGCGCAGCGATGTCGGTCAGGGCGACATGCGCTGGATTACCGTCGGCCCGGTGGGCAAGCCGGACACGTGCGTCCTGCTCGCGCCCCCGTTCGCCGACCCGGGCATCTCCGAGGCCGAGCGCGAGACGGTGACCGGAATGATGGCGAAGGGCACCTTCGGTTGGATCATGCTGGCGAGCGTCGACGTCGACGCGGACTTCGCGCGGATCCAGGAGCACGCCGCGGCCGAGGTAATCCAGGAGCCGACCGACCAGCCTTACGGTGTGCGCGACTGCGCCTTCCGCGATCCGGCCGGCAACACGGTGCGCCTGCGCCAGGTGTGAGTGTGCGCGCTTCGGGAGGAGATTCGGCTCCTGGGAGGCCCGGATCCGCAGATCTCATCCTTCTGAAGGCGAAATCTCCTTCGGAGGCGCTATCGGCGGAGAGAAGTATTCCGCGGGGAACTATTCGCCCCCGCCACGGGCGCAGATGAGTTCGTCGACCAGTTTCTCGATACGTGCTCGGATCTCGTCACGGATCGGTCGGATGGCGTCGATGCCCTGTCCGGCGGGGTCGTCGAGCTTCCAGTCCTCGTAGCGCTTGCCGGGGAAGATCGGGCAGGCGTCGCCGCAGCCCATCGTGATGACGACG
>JAJYSF010000226.1 GCA_021793715.1 Actinomycetes bacterium | reverse complement strand
GCATCGCGGCGACCGAAGGACAGACGGCTTCGTGGATCCCGTCGTTTCCGCAGGTGCTCGAAGAGGTCGTCCGGCAGGCGCCCGGTCTCGCGGTCGCGGCGGACGGCGTGATCGAGGTCGACGACGAAGCCCGCGCCATCGCGGCCCTCCTTGATCCGACACGGATCCCGACGGAGGGCCTGCGCGGCGCCCCGATCGTGTTCGCGCTGGCGCGGAACCGCGTGCTGATCACCGGTGCCGACGATGAGGGGGCGGTCGCGCGGATCCTCGACGTCGCGGAGGAGCTGTTCGAGGCGGAGGTGACACTCGTGAGCGCGCACCCGATCGTGCTCGCCGGCGGCGCGTGGGATCCGTTCGACGCTGTGGCCGCGTTGCCGGCTCTCGAGGGTCGTCTCCAGCGGGTGCTGCGCCTCTACGGCGTGCGGGCGTACGAACGGCAGGGCGACGCGCTGCGCGACGAGAAGGACGTGCACGTCGCCGCCCCCAAGCTGCACGTGCGCGAAGACGGCGTCACGGTCACGTTCGCGGCGTGGCCGCAGGGCACCGCGACGTTGCTGCCCGTCGTCGACAACGTGATGATCGCCACTCCCGAGGGCAAGATCAGCACGACCACGATGAACGATTTCCTCGACGCGGCCGGCGACCGCATCACGCGCACCGGACTGTCGCCCGCACGCTACTACGTGCCCGGCGATCGGCCGCGCGCCGCGGAGTGATCGTGAAGCGCCTGCGTCGCGCTGCCGCGCTGATCCTCGTGATCGGCGCCGCCCTCGCCACGGCCGCGTGCGGGGGAACGCCTCTTCCCGCATCCGTCATGCCCGGGAGCGTCGTCGACGTGGCGTGGCCCGGTGCGCTGACGACACTGAATACCGCCACAGCGACCGGCGTGACGCCCGGCGACCGCGACGTGTCGGCGATGACCCGCTCGCAGTTCTCCCGTCCGGTGCTCGGTCTTCCCGCGGAGGACGCGTCATTCGGAACCGCGGAGATCGTCGCCGAATCCGATGACGCGCTGACCGTGGCCTACGACCTCGCCGACCCCACATGGTCTGACGGCATCGCCCTCGACGCGGCCGACCTCCTGCTCGCATGGGCAGCGGGCGCCGCGCACGGTGATGTGCCGGAGGAGACGGCCTTCGACGCAGCCCCTTCGGGACTCGTCCACAGCTCCCACGTTCCGTCGTATGACGAGTTCGAGCGGCGCATCGAGGTTACGTTCGACCGCCCCGTGATCGACTGGCAGACGGCGCTCGACGTCGCCGTGCCCGCACACGTCGCGGGACGGATCGCGTTCGGCCTCGACGACCCCATGGTCGCCAAACAGGCCGTCATCGACGCGATCGCCGGCAGCGATGACGAGGCTCTGGCCAAACTCGCCACGGTCTGGAACGGGGCGTTCGACATCTCGGCCGGGACGCCGCCGTCCGACATGGCGCTGCTCTCGAGTGGCCCGTACCGCATCGATGCGGTCGACGGATCCGCAGACGACGGCGATCAGCGCGTCTCGCTGAGCGCGAACCGCGAGTACAGCGGCGAGACGCCGGTCTCCTACGAGCAGATCGTGCTGCACCAAGCTCGCGGCGTCGACGCGATCGACGCCGTCGGATCCGAATACGACGTCGTGCAGCTGCCGGCCGAAGCCGCGGATTTCGAGCAGGTGCGCGACTACGAGCGCGACGACTTCGGCATGACGACCGCCGACGCCGGAAAGATGTGGGCGCTCTTCGCGCGCGTCGACTCGTGGCCGCTCGACAGCCGCGCGGCACGGACCGCGTTCCTCAGCACCGTTCCCCGTGATGCGGTCGCCGAGGCGAGCGGAGAATGGAAGTCTGCGTACAGGTCGACGTCGGCCGCGGTGTTCTCGCCCGACAGCGACGGGTACGACATCGCCGTTGAAGACGCGGGGTTCGAGGAGGCCTTCGCCCCCGCGGACGATCCCGCCGCTGCTCGGAAGAAGGCCGGCGTGCCCGAGCACACCACGGTCTGCATCCTCTACGACACCGACTCGGAGATCGCGCGCGACGCGTTCGACGCGATCCGGAACGGCGTCGCGGAGGACGGGTGGATCGCGCGCGACTGCGGTCACCCCGATCCGGACGAGGTCGTCGAGGTCGGCGGTGCGTACGACGCCATCTTGACGACCGTCGAGGTTCCTCGCACCCCGGCGGACATCGCACGCCAGTGGGGAGACACTGCGGCCAACCTCACCGGCGCCACGAGCTCGGACCGGGACGAGCTCATCGAGGAGCTCTCGCGTGCGACCGACCGCTACGACGCGCGCGACCTGCGCGTCGAGATCGAACGGACGATCGTCGACCAGCGCGTCGTAGTGCCGTTGGCGATGGATCCGTCCGTGATCGTGGCGAGTCGCGATATCGCTCCTCCGAGCCCGGCCTCGGGGCGCGCGGGCGCGCTCCTGACGGACCCGCTCACCTGGGCACCCGTCGGCGCGGGTCCTTCCGCCGCTCCGTAGGGGAGGGCGAGGATCCCGATCAGAACTCGGGGTCTTCCTCGGCGGCGCGGCGCGCTTCATCCATGTACGGCTGCGCTGCGTCGCTGTCGAGCCAGGCGCGCGCGTGCGCCATCAGCATCTCGGGGGCTTCCGCTGCCTCTTCGGCTGTCGCGAACGGTCCCAGAGACGCGCCCTCGGGGCGCTCCTCCGCACGCTCGACGGATCCGCTCGCGACGTCGTACCAGAACGATTCCGTGCGCTTCATCTCGGCTCCTCCATGTCGATTCGCGGGTCCACCGGGCTGACGCCTCAGCGGCCATCAACGCTACCCGCGGTTCGAGGATCCCGCCACGCGCGACGGCCTCACTGCCGCGGTGGTTTCTGCGGGTCGCGGTACGGGTAGGCCGGCGGCTGGGCACCGGGGTACATCACGAACCGATCGGACGGGCCCTCGTCGGGTGGAAGCTTCGGGTTGATCCCGGGAGCGTCACGCGGAGGGAGGTCTTTCCAACCGGTGGCGTAGGGAGCGAAGTAGGTGTTGATCATCCGATCCGCAGCGACTCGCCACCCGTCGGGCGTGGTGACGTAGACGTTGTCATAGATGCCGCCGGCCCAGCGCGAGGATTCTCCGAACTGGCCCATCATGCTGAACGACCGGGCGCGCAGCGTGGCGCGGCGCGCGTCGTCGTCGACATGGATCACTGGCTGCAGCTGCATATGATTGTGCAGCACGCCGCGCTCGGCATGGGTTCCGTACAGGTCGAGACTCCGGCGGACGGAGCGTCGGCCACGATAGATCCCGCGCAGCGCCACCTCGATCACCCCGTCCTCCGTGAACAGGTTGGCAAGCCGATCCCATTCGAACGTCGCGAGGTAGTAACCGTAGATGTTCTGCGTGCGTTCGATCTCCGCCGACGCCTCGAGGCGGCGCAGGCGACGCTCGAGATCGTCGCGCGACTCCGGATCCACG
>JAJYSF010000225.1 GCA_021793715.1 Actinomycetes bacterium | reverse complement strand
ATGAAGCGCACGGTGCCCGACATCTATCTGCCGATGCTCGAGACGGCGGAGATCGTCGCGAGCCGATACGGAGTGACGCGAGAAGCTCAGGATGCGTACGGCGTGCGCAGCCATCTTCGCGCGGCTGAGGCGCAGAGTGCCGGGCTCTTCGACGAGGAGATCATTCCTGTTGCGACGCGCACGGCGATCCGCGATCAATCGGGCGAGATGTCCGTCGTGGACGTCGTCGTCGACCGAGACGAAGGCATCCGGCCGAACTCATCGCTCGAGAGCTCTGCATCCCTCCGGCCGGTGATGGCCGGAGGAACCGTCACTGCCGCCAATGCGAGCGGGTTCGCCGACGGCGCCGCGGCTGCCGTCGTGATGGACGAGGACCTCGCCGCTCGTCGCGGTTTGATGCCGCTCGGCCGGTTCGTGGGGTTCGCCGTGGGTGGCTGCGCGCCGGACGAGATGGGCGTCGGCCCCGTCGTCGCCGTGCCGAAGCTCCTCGAGCGCTCCGGGCTCGGGGTGGATGACATCGACCTGTGGGAGCTCAACGAGGCCTTCGCGTCGCAGGTGCTGCACTGTCGAGACACCCTCGGGATCCCCGACGAACGCCTCAACGTCAACGGCGGTGCGATCGCGATGGGACACCCCTATGGCGTCTCGGGCACCCGTCTCGTCGGCCACGCGCTGCGCGAAGGGCGGCGGCGGGACGCACACCGCGTCGTCGTCACGATGTGCATCGGCGGCGGACAGGGAGCTGCCGCGCTGTTCGAGATCCTCTGACCTCTTTCGAATCGACCTCAAGAAAGCGAGACGCTATGACCGAGCTGGTGTGGCACAACGGAGTACCTCAACCGCGACTGGAGCACGTTCTGACCATCCGCCTCGAGCTGGACGGAGCGCACACGACCCCCACGATGGGAAGCGGTGTGCAGCACGGCCAAGTGGGCGTCGTGTCGGGAAGCTTCGAAGGTCCCCGACTACGCGGACGCGCACTTCCCGCCGGGGGTGATTCACCGCTGGTGCTGCGTCACGGGATCGCCCAGCTCGACGCGCGCTACTTCCTCGAAACCGACGACGGCACCCTGATCCGGATCCACAATCGCGGCATCTTCCGGATGCCTCCCGAGGTGCGCGAGCGGGTCAATCGGGGCGAGGATGTCTCGCCCAATGAGTACTACATCCGTACGTCGCCGACGTTCGAAGTGCCGGAGGGCCCGCACGACTGGCTGTGCCAGTACACGTTCGTCGGCTATGGCCGCCGCGACGACCGCGGCAACGAGATCTCGTACTTTCTGGTGCACTGAGATGACATTCGAATATGCAGCGACCGAGCAGGTCAGCGCGGCGATGCGCTTTGAGCTGCGTGAGACGATTGCACATTGGAACCGATGCCTCGACGCACAGGACATCCCGGGAATGCAGGAGCTCTCTGCGCCCAGTCTGCGGATCGTCTACGAGGGTGTCTCCTACGAAGGGGCGGACGCGGCAATGCGGTTCGCCGCAGTTCACGGAAGCACCGACGAGGTGCAACGCCGCACGCACGTCAATCACCTTCAGGCGTGGCCGGACGGGGAACGCGTGCGCTCGCGGTCCTTCGCCATGGTGGTGCAGGTCGTCCCGACGACGTCCCCGTTCGGTGCCGGCACGCCGTCGGTCGGCTGGGTCGGCTACACCGACGACGTATTCGTGTTCGATGAGGGACGTGCGGTGCTCGCCTCTCGCGAGTTCATCCGCTGGGGCGGCGACGTGCTGAGTGGCTTCCCGAACGTGCAGGAGGTGGCGGCATGACCGGTGCGGTCGATCGTCTGTCGGAGAAGTCGGCGATCCTCGACGTCCTCGCCCGGGCAGCGTGGGCGCTCGACGAGAAACGCCCGGCGGAGTTCGTGGAGCAGTTCACCGACGATGCGCTGATCGAGCGGCGCACGCAGGACGGGTCCTCTGAGCGGTGGAGCGCGGCGGCAGGATCCCTCACCGACTTCCCCCATGCCGCGCGTGAGGGCGTCAGCATCGAAGAGCTGCAGACCTGGACCTCGGATGTCGTGTTCTCGGAGGCGGATGACAGCGTTGTGTCATCGACCTCGCTCCGGATCGGAAGCGCGGCGGGCGGCCTCTCGAACGTCATTCTCGGAGACGATCGAGTGCACGACACGCTGGTGCACACCCCGGAAGGGTGGCGCATCAGCCACCGAGTCATCGAGCTCTTCGGCGCCCAGGACCGTGTGGGCACGCCCCCGAGCTGGGACGGTGGCACGGAGGCGGTGACACGAGACCGCGTCGAAATCGAGGCGCTCTTCGCCGACTACGCGTGGGCGCTCGACATGGCCGATATGGATCGGGTGCTTGCACTGTTCTCGGACGACGCGGTGATGCAGGATCCGTACGGCCGCTTCGCCGGCTCCGGCGCCGATGGGGTGCGACGCTTCTTCGAAGGGCTCTTCGCCCGTCCCGAGTTCGCGGGTCGGATCCACTGGGTCAGCCAGCTCGTTCTCACCCCCGTCGGTGACGACTACCGCGTCGACTCGTACGCGCTCGTTCCGGCCGCGTTCCCGAACGGAGCGGCCAACCTGCACCTGGTTGCGTTCTATCGCGACCTCGTGCGCCGCGAGAAGGGTCGTTGGGTCTTCGTTGAGCGGCTCGTGGGCGCTCGGTGGCCGCGAGAGGGTGAGTCGACCACCGCTCAGCCGGCGTCCTGATGGTGCGGGATGACGGGACGATCACAAAATATACTTAGACCTTGACATAAATCGTCGAGCCGCAATAATACTTAGACATTCAACAAAGTTGGATTCGCCGTCACCCGCGGCGCACCTCCCCTTTACAGCTGGAGTTTCAATGACGAACCTACCTCGTGTCGCAGCCGTGACGGCCGCGGCCGCGATGACCCTCGCCCTGGGTGCGTGCTCGACGAGTACCGAGCCGGTGGGCGGCGGCGACGCCGAAGGGCCCCACGACATCACTCTCGCGATTGAGCGCGCGCCGGCGGGCGGCTTCGACACCACGATGTGGAACTGGTCGACTTTCGCTCAGCTCGGAATGGCGGCGTACGAAGGCTTCCTCCGCGGCGAGCCCGACGGCACCTACTCGGCGGCGCTCGCAACGGAGTGGGGATGGGAGTCGGATACGACCTTCCGCATGACGCTGCGCGAGGGGGTGACGTTCTCGGATGGTGAGGAGTTCAACGCGGAGGCGGCGAAGGCCAACCTCGAGATTCACCAGGGCGGACAGGCGCTCAAGGCACTGGAAGAGATCGAAGTCGTCGGCGATCACGAGATTGCTCTCCACTTCGGGTCGTTCCTGCCCGGCCTTGACCGGATCCTCTCTCAGCAGACCGGCCTCGTGATCAGCCCGGCAGCGCTCGCCGCCCCGGAGAGCCTCGCGGAGGCGCCGGTCGGAGCTGGTCCGTACACGCTTAACGTCGACAGCACGGTCTCGGAG
>JAJYSF010000224.1 GCA_021793715.1 Actinomycetes bacterium | reverse complement strand
TCGATTCGAACCCCAGCACGATCGAGCCGACCTTCTCCGGGAGCGTTCGATAGCGGCGGGGGCGCGGCGTCTTCCCCATCACGGCTTCCACCCTTCGACGCGTGCGAGCGCGATCGCCTCGCCGCCAAGCACGATGGAACCCGCCACGAGCACCGCCCGCTTCTCCCCTTCTGCTGCCCACGATCGTGCCGCATCCATCGCGTCGACGACGTTTGGATGCACGGTCGGGCGGAGTCCCTGTTCCTCGGCCGCGTCCGCGATCTCGTCCGCCGACGCGGAGCGCTCCGCGTCGGACTCCGTCGCGAACACGTGCGTCGCGATCGTGGCGAGTTCGCCGATGATTCCGGCGATGTCCTTGTCCGCCATCACTCCGAGCACGACTCCCCAGTCGTCCATGTCGAACGACTCGCCGAGCGCCTCGACGAGGGCTTTGGCACCGTGCGGGTTGTGCGCGGCGTCGACCACGATCGTCGGCTCGGTTCCGATGAGCTCGAGACGGCCGGGAGACGTCGTCTCCGCGAACCCCTCAGCGCGCAGATCATCGGGGATCGGCTGCTCGCCCCCGCCGATGAGCGACTCGACGGCCGCGAGGGCGAGAGCCGCGTTCGCGGCCTGGTGGCGTCCGAACAGCGGCAGGTAGTCTTCGTCGTACGAGGCGGCGAGGCCACGGAATGACACCTGCTGCCCACCGACGGCGAGCTTTCGTTCGGTGAGCGCGAAGTCGGCGCCCTCGAAGGCGATCTGTGCTCCCTGCTCTGCGGCGACACGTCGAAGCACAGCGGCGACGCCGGCGTCCTGCCGGGCCGAGACGACCCGTGCGCCCGGCTTGATGATGCCGGCCTTGACCTCTGCGATCTCCTCGCGGGTCTCGCCAAGACGCGTGGCGTGGTCCATCGCGACCGGGGCGATCACCGCGACGTCGCCGTCCGCGGTGTTGGTCGAGTCCCAGGCTCCGCCCATCCCCACCTCGAGGACGAGCACGTCGACGGGCGCGTCGGCGCACGCCACGAAGGCGAGCACCGTCAGCAGCTCGAAGAACGTCAGGGGATTCTGGCCGTCGGCCGCGAGCTCCTCGTCGACGAGGGAGATGAACGGTTCGATCTCATTCCAGGCGTCGGACACCGCGTCGTCGGCGATCGGCTCTCCGTCGATGAGGATCCGCTCCGTGAACCGCACGAGGTGCGGACTCGTGAAGAGCCCCGTGCGCAGTCCGTGCGCGCGGATCAGCGACTCGATCATGCGCGCGGTCGAGGTCTTGCCGTTGGTGCCGGTCACGTGCACCACGCGATATGTGCGCTGCGGGTCGTCGAGGTAGGCGAGCATCTTCGCCGTGCGGTCGAGGCGCGGCTCGACCCACGACTCCCCCGCCCGCGCGATCAGCTGCTCGTAGACGGCGTCGGCCCGCTGCACGTCGGATCCGCTCATCGTGCGACCTCCTGACGAGCGACCGCGATGGAGAGCGCGCCGACGTTCGCGTAGGTCCTGGCGCCGATCACGTTCACGTGCTCCGGACGGAACCCGAACTCCCTCACCCACGCATCCGCGGTAGAGAAGTCCTCTCGCTCGAGGTTCTCGTCTGCGTCCTGCGGGTCACCGAGACGCGCAAGCTCGACAGGATCGTTCAGCACACGCTCGAACGACACCGACAGCGTTTCCTCCTGGACGAGCGAGGCGAATGGGGACCCGAATGGCTGCGACTCGGAGGTGCCGAACGCGGCGAAGTCGTCGGCGCTGTCGAACGCGATCGCCAGGCGGATGCGGTCGCTGACGTCGAAATCCGCCTTCTTGCGCGTGTCCTGCACGGCCCGGATCACGTCGCGCGCGAGCCCCTCGGCCTCGAGCTCCGGTGTCATCTGCGTGTCGAGGATCACGAATCCGCCGCCGGACAGCGTCGCGATCGCTTCGCCCGCGGGCCGTCCGGACGTGTCGAGAGCCAACTCGTACTCGCCGTCCTGCAGCTCGACGCTGCCGACCGTGACGACACCGTCGGTCTCCCACCACTCGCCCGTCTTCGACGCCCTGATCACCTGCTGGACCTGCTTGCCGATTCGCGGGCCCAGGGCGCGCGCGTTGACACTCAGCCGGTGCGAGATCCCGTACCGCGTCGCGGTGTCCTCCGTCAGCTCGTCGAGCTCGATCGCCTTCACGTTCAGCTCGTCGCGCAGGATGTCCTCGAACTGACCGAGCCCGGCGGATCCGGCCGTCACGACCGTCAGCTTCGCGAGGGGAAGGCGGACGCGCAGCCTCTCCTTCTTGCGCAGTCCGTTCGCGACGCTCGACACGTCTCGCACCGCATCCATCGCCGCACGGATGTCAGCCGCCGCCGGGAACTCGCCCGCGTCCGGCCAGTCGGTCAGGTGCACGCTCCGCTCGCCCGTCAGCCCCTGCCATACGCGCTCGGTGACGAGCGGCAGCATCGGCGCCGCCACGCGGCACAGCGTCTCCAGCACGGTGTAAAGCGTGTCGAACGCCTCGCGACTCGCAGGGTCATCCGTCACGTCGCCCCAGAACCGGTCGCGCGACCGACGGATGTACCAGTTCGTGAGCGCCTCGGCGAAGTCGCGAAGTCGCTCGGATGCCGTTGTCGAGTCGAGCGCCTCCAGGTCGGCCCGCACGTCGCGTACGAGGTCGCCCGTGAGCGCAAGGATGTATCGATCGAGCACGTGCGTGGAGTCGGTGCGCCATGCGGCCTCGTATCCGCCCGCAGCGTTCGCGTAGGTCGAGAAGAAGTACCACGAGTTCCACAGCGGCAGCATGAACTCGCGCACGCCCTGGCGGATCCCCTCTTCGGTCACGGAGAGGTTGCCGCCGCGCAGCACCGACGACGACATCAGGAACCAGCGCATCGCGTCGGACCCGTCGCGGTCGAAGACCTCACTGACGTTCGGGTAGTTGCGCAGCGACTTCGACATCTTCTGGCCGTCGCTGCCGAGGACGATGCCGTGACAGCTCACGCCCGTGAACGCCGGGCGGTCGAACAGTGCGGTCGAGAGCACGTGCATGACGTAGAACCATCCACGCGTCTGCCCGATGTACTCGACGATGAAGTCGGCCGGCGCGTGGTCGTCGAACCAGTCGGCGTTCTCGAACGGATAGTGCACCTGCGCGAACGGCATCGAGCCGGAGTCGAACCACACGTCGAAGACGTCCTCGATGCGGCGCATCGTGCTCTTCCCCGTCGGATCATCCGGGTTCGGGCGCGTGAGCCGATCGACGTACGGGCGGTGTAGGTCGACCTCGCCCGCCTCGTTGCGCGGGAGCGCGCCGAAGTCGCGCTCGAGCTCCTCGAAGGAGCCGTACACGTCGACGCGCGGGTGGTTCGGGTCGTCGGACTTCCACACGGGGATCGGCGATCCCCAGTAGCGGTTGCGACTGATCGACCAGTCGCGCGCGCCCTCGAGCCACTTGCCGAACTGTCCGTGTTTGACG
>JAJYSF010000223.1 GCA_021793715.1 Actinomycetes bacterium | reverse complement strand
GTCTTTCTGCTCGACGCCATCCTGCCCGGCAGCTTCAACCGCGTTGGCGGAATCGAGTCGTGGGCGTTCCGCGGGCTCGACGGGGTGCTGCTGTCGCCACTGCTGCACGGCGACCTCGCGCACCTCATCGCGAACACGGTGCCGTTCGCGATCCTCGCCGGGCTAGCGGCGCTCGACGGCGTCGGTCGCTTCTGGGCGGTCACCGGGATCATCGCGGGAGTCGCCGGGGTCGGCACGTGGGTCGTGAACGCGCCGGGCACTCTGACAGTCGGCGCGTCGGGCCTCGTGTTCGGCTACTTCGGTTACCTGCTGCTGCGCGCGTTCGTCGCCCCGTCGCTCGGGCGCGGCATGCTGTACGCAGTCATCGCGATCGCGGTCGGTGTCGCATACGGCGGCACGATGTTCTCCGGGATCCTGTTGGCGGGCGACGGCGTCTCCTGGCAGGCACACCTGTTCGGCGCTCTCGGCGGCGCGGGCGCGGCCTTCGCGCTGCGTCCGCGCCGGCCTGCACGTCCGCGCCGCCGCTGACCGGGTTGTCGGCGATCGACAATGCGTTGTCGGACGAGGCGCGGCGCCGGATAGCATCGCCGATCGTGAACGTTCTCTGGCGCACCCTGATCGTGATGGTCCGCTCGACGCTGCGTAAGCGGCGCGCAGGCCGGATGCCGATGACCGAGGTCGGGCGCATCCGTCTCACGACGCTCCCGACGGATCTCGACATCCTGCGGCATATGAACAACGGCCGGTACCTGTCGCTGTTCGACCTCGGCCGGTGGGACCTCATGATCCGCACGGGTCTCTTCGACGTCCTGCGCGCACGCGGCTGGTACGGCGTGGTCTCGAACGAGACGATCACGTTCCGCAAGCCCCTGCTGCCCTTCCAGCGCTTCGAGGTGCAGACGAAGTGGATCGGGCAGGACGACCGCGCGCTGTACCTCGAGCATCGCGCTGTCGTCGACGGTGAGGTCTACGCCCAGGCCGTCATTCGCGCGCGCATGGTCCGGCGCACGGGTGGCGTCGTGCCGCACGACGAGTTGTTCGCGGCCCTCGAGATGCCGCACGATCTGCCGCAGGTCGACGCATGGATCCACGACTGGGCCGAGGCCGCGCGCCTGCCGAGCACGAGGCGTCCCGCGCCGAGCGACTGGGGGTGACGCTCAGCTCGCCGCAGCGCGACGATGCCCCTACCGCGATCAGGGCCTGCCCGAGGGTGTGTGTCGCCCTCACCGCGGGGCTCGTCCACGCGGGCATCGCCCCAGGGAGGAAGAGACGGAACGCGAGGATCGTATCCGAGACGAGGAACGCCATGCCACCAACCGCGACGAGCGTGGGACAGCGAAGCCCGAACGCCGCCGTGAGCCCGAGGACGATGCCGTACGCGGCGACCGCGATTGTGAGCGCGCCCAGATGCGACAGGACGACCACGAGGTCCCGCCCCACCAGACGACGTAGACCAGCGCCAGCCGCGGCAGCCGGCGGATCGACGCGGGGCGCCAGAACAGCGCGACGTGCAGAAGAAGTTCGTCGAGCCACCTGTCGGAATCGAACCGACGACCTATTCATTACGAGTGAATCGCTCTGCCGACTGAGCTAAGGTGGCGTCTCGCGCCGCGCGAGCGGCACGAGCATCTATATTACCCGCCGCCCGCCGCCCGCGCGAATCGAGGTTTGCGCCCGGGCGCGCCGGACTACAGGCCGCGCGCTCACCCCGGCTGGCATGTCAGCCCGTCGTCGGGAACCGTGCCGTCGATCAGGTAGTCCTCGACCGCGTCGTCGACGCAGTCGCTACCGGCCCCGTAGGCCGTGTGGCCCTCCCCCTCGTACGTGATGAGCGTTCCGCTGGAGAGCTGGTCCGCGAGCGCCTCCGCCCATGCGAACGGCGTCGCGGGATCCCCCGTCGTCCCGATCACGACGATCGGATCCGCGCCGTCGGCCGAGATCGCCTCACGTTCTCCGCTCGGCGGGTGCGGCCAGAACTCGCACACGTCGGCACCCAGCATGTACTGCCAGGTCACGGGCGCCTCGCGCTCGAGGAGCTGTTCATCCTCCTCGGTCATCTCCTCCGACTCCGAGGGGTAGTCCATGCAGTTGTAGGCGTTGAACGCCTCCGTGGAGTTCGAGCCGTAGCCGTCCGGTGTGCGGTCGTTGTAGAAGTCGGCGAGGAACATCGCGGCCGTCGGGTCGCCGTTGCGCGCTCCGACGAACGCCTCGGACAGGTACGGCCAGTTCGCTTCGTTGTACATTGCCGCGACGATCGCCGTCATCATCGCGTCGCCGCCGAGCTCGCGCCCGTCGGAGGAGACGAGCGGCCGCGCGTCGAGCGAGGCGAGCAGGGACGAGACGTCGTCGAGGGCCTGATCGACGGTGCCGCGGAACGGGCACGAGGATCCGTCGAGGCAGGTCTCGAGATAGGTGTGCAGGGACTGCTCGAACGCGATCACCTGTGTCCGCCCCACCTCGTTGCCGGGCACGGAGGGGTCGAGTGCGCCGTCGAGCACGAATCGGCCGACGCGATCGGGGAAGATGTCGGCGTACGTCGCCCCGAGGAAAGTGCCGTAGGAGTAGCCGAGGTAGGTGAGGCGGTCGTCGCCGAGCACGGCGCGCAGCAGATCCGTGTCGCGCGCCGCCTGCTCGGTCGTGATGAACTCGAGCAGCTCGCCCGAGTTCTCTGCGCACGCGTCGGCGAACGTTTTGGCCGCCTCGTCGAGTTCGGCCTCCCACTCGTCGGTGCCGCGCTCGGCGTCGGGCACGTCATAGAGGTAGTCGTCCATCCCCTCGGTGTCGAGGCACTCGACGGGCGTCGACCCACCCACGCCGCGCGGATCGAAGCCGATGAGCGAGTATGCGCTCCGAAGGCGCTCGCCGATCGCGTCGTTCTCGAGGACCGAGTGGAGGTAGTCGATGCCGGATCCGCCGGGTCCGCCCGGGTTGATGAGGAGCGATCCCTGGACGTCCGCGGGAACGTCGGCAGGGCGCGAGATGCGCAGCTCGATCTCTCCGGCGTCGGGATTGTGCCAGTCGAGCGGTGCCGTGACCGAGGCGCATTCGACCGGCTGCGACGTGGTCGGCTGTGCGCAGTCCTCCCACGTGAGCTGTTGGTCGTAGAACGGCAGCAGCTCGTCGGGGACGCCGTCGAGGACGGGCCCGCTGCCAGGCCCGGATCCGCCGCCGGGCATGTCGACGGTGAACGGGTTCGCACACGCGGCGGCCAGCCCCACGACGGCCGCGGCGGCGACGGCGGACAGCGCGCGGCGCACGCGGACGAAGCGGGTCATGGCCGCCTCCCTGTGACGACGGTGATGAGCAGGCTTTCGAGGGCGAGTGCGGGCTGCACGTTCTGCCCGAGCGCGGCGCGCGTCTCGGCGAGGTGATCGAGCACCATCATCGTGTGCGTGGCCGGTCGCGCCTGGGCGACCTGCCGCATCTCGTCGATG
>JAJYSF010000222.1 GCA_021793715.1 Actinomycetes bacterium | reverse complement strand
GCCGTCGAGCTCGCCGCGCTCAGCCGCGAGGAACGGCGAGGCCACCGAATAAGTGTACTCGTCGGCGAGGCGTGTGCGCACCGCGGCGACGTCTTCGCCGTTCTCCTCGGCCTTCTTGATCTCACCACGGTAGAGGATGTTCACCGCTCCCTGGCCGCCCATCACGGCGATCTCGGCGGTCGGCCAGGCGAGGTTGACGTCGGCACCGAGCTGCTTCGAGCCCATGACGATGTACGCGCCACCGTAGGCCTTGCGCAGGATCACCGTGACGAGCGGCACGGTCGCCTCGGCGTACGCGTACAGCAGCTTCGCGCCGCGTCGGATCACGCCCGTCCACTCCTGGTCGGTGCCCGGCAGGTACCCCGGTACGTCGACGAGGGTCACGACGGGGACCGAGAACGCGTCACAGAACCGCATGAAGCGGGCAGCCTTCTCGCCGGCCTCGATGTTGAGCGTTCCGGCCATCTGCTGCGGCTGGTTGGCGATGATCCCGACCGAGCGTCCCTCGATGCGCGCGAACCCGACGACGATGTTCGGGGCAAACAGCGGCTGCACCTCGAGGAACTCGCCCTGGTCGGCGATCACGGCGATCACTTCGTGGATGTCGTACGGCTGGTTCGGCGAGTCCGGGATGATCGTGTTCAGACGCTGATCGAGGTCGCTCGTCTCGAACTCGAAGTCCGAGGTGTAATCCGGCAGGTCCGCCATGTTGTTGTCGGGCAGGTAGCCGAGCAGTGATCGCGCGTAGTCGAGCGCGTCCTCTTCGTCGTCCGCGAGGTAGTGGGCGACGCCGGAGCGGGTGTTGTGCGTGTGCGCACCGCCGAGCTCCTCCATGCCGACGTCTTCGCCGGTGACGGTCTTGATGACGTCCGGCCCCGTGACGAACATCTGGCTCGTCCCATCGACCATGATGACGAAGTCGGTCAGCGCCGGCGAGTACACGGCACCGCCCGCCGCGGGGCCCATCACGATCGAGATCTGCGGGATCACGCCGGACGCGCGTGTGTTCAGGCGGAAGATCTCCGCGTACTTGCCGAGCGCGAGCACGCCCTCCTGGATCCGCGCGCCGCCTGAGTCGAGGATCCCGATGATGGGCATGCCGTTCTGCAGCGCGAACTTCATGACCTTGACGATCTTGTCGCCGGCCACTTCGCCGAGGGAGCCGCCGAACGTCGAGAAGTCCTGCGAGTACACGGCGACGACGCGCCCGTGGATTGTGCCGACGCCGGTCACGACGGAGTCGCCGTACGGACGCGAGCGGTCCATGCCGAACGACGACGTGCGATGACGCACGTACTCGTCGAGTTCCACGAAGCTGCCGGGATCCATGAGCTGCTCCACGCGCTCCCTGGCGGTCTGCTTGCCCTTGGCGTGCTGCTTCGTCGCGGCCACGTTCTCGGGCTCGACGACGGCCTCGTGGTAGCGGTTTCGCAGGTCCTGGATCTTGCCCGCGGTGGTCGAGATGTCCGGTTCGGTCACGGATTCCACCCTAATCACGCGGCCCGTCTGACCGTTGGCTCACGTGCACAACGCATCGGCGCGTCGCGTGTGCGATCTCCACATGGCGCCCGCACGTTGTCCCCCAAAGAGCCGACTGCCGAGGCGGCCTGCCGACAACTAGCGTGAGTCTCGAGCGATCGCGCTCGCTGTCTCGTCCGCTACAGGGTAGGCGCACGAGGACGGCTCGCAGAATCGGTTTTCGGGTGACCGCACTGCGTAGTTGACCCGGGGCGGGCTCTCCGCCCCGGGTCTTTTCTCGTCCGGGTTCGTCACCCGCGCGGGATCTCGGTCCAGAGATCCACGTCGCCGTCCGCCGTGCGCCCCGCGACCGTCACCGCGGTGTCCTCGAGCCGCGACGTGCGCACGATGATGTGCGCCGCGCGGGTTTCGGACAGCGTCGCCGCGAGCTGCTCCCGCACGCGGCCGACCGCGGCGGGCTCGAGGTCATCGAGCCCGCCCTCGTCGAACAGCGTCACCGTGCTTCCGTCCATCCGTCGCTGCTGGAGCGCGGCGCGCACGCGCGCGTCGAGGAGACGGGCCGCCCGCAGCTCGTCACGCAGCGTCGCCTCGGCGATCACCGCGTCCCCCCGCTCGTGGTCGGTCAGCTGCCCCGCAGCCTCGATGACCCGCGTGAGCACCGGCCCGGCGACGGCGAGCGCGACGCGCACGCGCTCCCGGCGCTCGCGCCCGCGCGACTCCTGCGCGCGACGCCACGAGGTCGACTCCTGCTGGAGCGTGGCCAACCGCGCCGTGTCGCGATACGCCTGATCGGTGAACAGCACGACGAGCTGCGCGACCGCGACCCAGAGCAGCGACCCGAGAAGACCCGCGACGAAGCTCGTCGCGATGCTCCCGAACACGACCATCGTCGCGACAGAGAACACGGCGATGCCGGCCCACGCCGCGATCGGTCGGCGCCGCGCGCAGACGATCGTGAACACGACGCCGCCGGCTCCCACGAACCACGTCGCGTTCGGCGCCGACACGCCATCGGTCCCGACCATCCCCGCCGTCGCGATCACGGGGAGCGTCGTCGCGGCCGCACTCGCGACAATGGCGGCCCACCGGGGCATGCGCTTCGGGTGAGACGTGCCCGGAGCGACGCGTCCGGGCACGAGGAGCGCCACGGCCGTGGCGACGACGAAGATCCCCACGGCGCCCACGCGCACGACCAGCGCCGTCTGAGCATCCGGCGCGATCGCGCCGCGGATCGCGAAGTAGGCCGCCAGCACGACGGCCAGCAGCGACAGGACGGCGCGAGCCCGCATCTAGGACGCCTCCCGGTAGATGAGTGAGACGCGGGTACCAGCGCGCGACGAGTCGATCTCGGCGCGCGCACCCGCCGCGGCCACGCGCGCGATGATCGAGCCGCGGATGCCGAGCCGGTCGGCGCTGATCGCGTCGACGTCGAACCCGTCGCCGGTGTCGCGCACGTCGATCCGAACGCCCGGTTCGAGCGTCGCGACCTCGACGGCGAGGCCGGCGCCCGCCGCGTGTTCGAGCGCGTTCGCCACCGCCTGCGTGGCGGCGAGCACGAGGGCGCGCGCGGCGCGCGCCGGCACTTCCTCACGGGCGCGGTCCGGGAGCGCGATGTCGATGTCGGCGCCGAGCTGGGCGACTGACTCGCGCAGCTCGTGGGTGAGCCGCGCGACCGTCACGGGCTGATTCGTGCCGACGACCATCTCGTCATCCGCGTTGGCGAGCCGACCGAGCGCGTCCCGCGCCATCGACACCGCGAGCTCGCGCTCGCGCTCCGTCCGCGCCCGCGCCGCCGCGATGAGCGCCGCGAGAACGCTGTCGTGCATGAGCGAGGCGACCTCGACGCGCTCGCGCTCGGCGGACTCGAGGCCCGTCGCGTCCGAGTACGCTGTCACCGCCTCCGCCCGCGCCGCGTCGACGCTGGACGCGATGCCGCGCAGCGCCCAGGCCACGACGACGTAG
>JAJYSF010000221.1 GCA_021793715.1 Actinomycetes bacterium | reverse complement strand
CTCGTCGAGGACTACACCGACGACCAGATCTGGGCGCTGCAGCGCGGTGGTCACGATTACCGCAAGGTCTACGCCGCCTACAAATCGGCCATGGAGCACAAGGGGCAGCCGACCGTCATCCTCGCCAAGACCATCAAGGGATACGGCCTCGGCCCGCACTTCGAGGGGCGCAATGCGACGCACCAGATGAAGAAGATGACGCTCGACGACCTCAAGCTCTTCCGCGACACGATGCAGATCCCGGTCACGGACAAGCAGCTCGAAGATGACCCGTACCGTCCCCCGTACTACCACCCGGGCGAGAACGACGAGACCATCCAGTACATGCGAGACCGGCGCCACGAGCTCGGTGGGTTCCTCCCCGAGCGCCGCGTCACCAACGTCCCCCTCGAACTGCCGAAGGACAAGGACTACGCGCTCCCGAAGAAGGGGTCGGGCAACCAAGAGGTCGCCACGACGATGGCGTTCGTGCGGATGCTCAAGGACCTCATGCGCGTGAAGGGCTTCGGCAACCGCATCGTGCCGATCATCCCCGATGAGGCGCGCACCTTCGGGATGGACTCGTACTTCCCATCCGCGAAGATCTACAACCCCGCCGGACAGAACTACCTGTCGGTCGACCGTGACCTGCTGCTCGCCTACAAGGAGAGCGCCGAGGGTCAGATCATGCACGTCGGCATCAACGAGGCGGGTGCGACGGCTGCGCTGACGGCGACGGGCACGTCCTACTCGACGCACGGTGAGACGCTGATCCCGGTCTACATCTTCTACTCGATGTTCGGCTTCCAGCGCACCGGCGACGCTTTCTGGGCCGCGGGCGACCAGATGGCGCGAGGCTTCGTCATCGGCGCCACAGCTGGTCGCACCACGCTGACCGGCGAAGGAACGCAGCACATGGACGGCCACTCGCCGCTCCTCGCGTCCACCAACCCCGCCGTCGTGTCGTACGACCCCGCGTACGGGTATGAGGTCGCGCACATCGTCCAGGCCGGCATCGAGCGCATGTACGGCGGATCGCACCCCGATCCCGACGTCATGTACTACATGACGGTCTACAACGAGCCGTTCAAGCAGCCGGCCGAGCCCGAGGATGTCGACGTCGACGGCATCGTCCGCGGCATCCACCGCGTCAGCGTCGGCTCCGGCGACGGACACCGCGTCCAGCTGCTCGCGTCCGGTGTCGGTGTCCCGTGGGCACTCGAGGCCCAGACGCTGCTCAAGGACGACTGGGGCGTCGTCTCGGACGTGTGGTCGGTGACGAGCTGGAACGAGCTGCGCCGCGACGGGCTGGCGGCGGACGAGCACAACTTCCTGCGTCCGAACGAGGAGCCCCAGCGCTCCTACCTCGCGGAGAAGCTGCAGCACGCCGAAGGGCAGCCGTTCATCGCGACGAGCGACTACATGCACGCGGTCCAGGACCAGATCCGTCCGTGGATCCCTGGGCCCTACGCGACGCTCGGCGCCGACGGCTTCGGCTTCAGCGACACCCGCCAGGCCGCCCGCCGTTTCTTCAAGATCGACGGTCCGTCGATGGCGGTCCGCGCGCTGCAGCAGCTCGCCGAGCAGGGCAAGGTCGATCGCGCCGTCGTCGGCGAGGCGATCGACAAGTACCGTCTGCACGACGTGGCGGCGGGCACCTCCGGCAACGGAGGGGGCGACGCCTGACCGGTCGACGATCACCGGGGTGGGGCCACGGCCCCACCCGATCGTCTCGTCAGGACCTGATATGACCGACAGCACGCGCGCCACGATGGACAAGCAGGAGACTCTCGCCTGGTTGCGACGGATCGCGGGAGACATCTCGACCGCGACGCTGCGTCGTCTCGAGGATTCGCTCCCCTGGTATGCGGAGATGCCTCCCGGTCGTCGGTCCGCCGTCGGGCTCGTCGCTCAGGCCGGCATCACCTCGTTCATCGAGTGGTACGAGGATCCGTCGGAGGCGCCCACGATCGCCGCCGACATCTTCGCGGCCGCACCCCGCGAACTGCTGCGCAGTGTGAGCCTGCAGCAGACGCTCCAGCTCGTGCGCGTCACCGTCGATGTCACGGAGGAGAAGATCGCCGGGCGAGGCGATCACCTGCGCGAGGCGATCCTCCTCTATTCGCGTGAGGTCGCGTTCACCGCGGCCGACGTGTATGCGCGCGCAGCCGAGTCGCGCGGACTGTGGGACGCCCGTCTCGAGGCCCTCGTGGTCGACACGATCCTCACGGGCGAGACCGACGAGGAGCTGCCGAGCCGCATCGCCGCCCTCGGCTGGCACGGTCACGGACAGGTGAGCGTGCTCGTGGGGACCACCCCGCCGGCGTTCGACGTGGACCAGGTACGGCGCCGCGCGCGCAAGCTCGGTGTCGACGTGCTCATCGGCGTGCAGGGATCCCGCCTCGTGCTGGTGCTCGGCCGTGCCGAGGATCCGGGACAGGACAAGCCCTCCGACGACCAGCAGATGTCGTTCCTCGAGATCGCCGAGGCACTCGAGCCGTTCTTCGGAACGGGGCATCTGGTGCTCGGACCGACGATGGACGCGCTCGTCGACGCGAGCCGCAGCGCCCGCGCGGCCCTCGCGGGATTCGCCGTGGCTGCCTCGTGGCGCAGCGCACCGCGCCCGGTGGAAGCTGACGACCTCCTGCCGGAGCGGGCGTTGGCGGGCGACACCGTCGCGAAGCACACCCTCATCGAGCGCATCTATCGCCCGCTCGAGGGACATTCGACCGACCTCGTGACGACGCTGTGGAGCTACCTCGACAACGGCCGTTCCCTGGAGGCCACGGCACGGGAGCTGTTCGTGCACCCCAACACCGTGCGCTATCGCCTCAAGCGAGTGAGCGACGTGATCGGGTGGGATGCGACGGGCCCGCGAGAAGCGCTCATCCTGCAGACCGCGCTCATCCTCGGGTCCATCGGGTCCTCCGACTTCGTCAAGAAGCGGCAGGCTGCGCGCCGCGCGCGTTCGTGACCTTCACACAATGTCCGAATCGATTCTTGTAAGGGTGTCGCCAGCCGACGAGTGGCCAGGGCGGGAAGAATGGATCGGGTGATTGTCGCCGCATTCCCCGGACAGGGCTCTCAGACCCCCGGCTTCCTCGCTCCCTGGCTCGAACTCGACGGCGCCGCCGAGCGATTGGAACGATACGCCGAGGCAGCCGAACTCGATCTCGTCGCCGCCGGCACCGAGTGGGACGCCGACCGCATCCGCGACACGGCCGTCGCGCAGCCGCTGATCGTCGCCGCCAGCCTCGTGGCATGGCATGCGCTCTCCCCCACCGAGCGCGCTTCGTTCGCCGGCGTCGCCGGTCACTCGGTGGGCGAGATCGCCGCGCTCGTCGCCGCCGGCGTGATCAGCGACATCGACGGCATGCGGCTGGTCGGCGCGCGCGGACGTGCCATGGCCGACGCTGCAGCGCGTGAGCAGACCGGAATGTCCGCCGTCGTCGGTGGACGAGAG
>JAJYSF010000220.1 GCA_021793715.1 Actinomycetes bacterium | reverse complement strand
GTCAGATCATCCCAATTGTTGATGACCTGCATCGCGTCCGATGCGAGCCACGACGTGCCGACCGACGCGTCGTTCAGTGCCACCTCGCTGCCGTTCGTCCGGAAGACGAGGCCGTCATCCGATGCGCCCTCCACGGTCTGCGCGAGGTCGTCCGCGGATCCCGCGCAGTCGCGGACGACCTGATGGGTGCCCTGCCACGCGGCGTACGCACAGCCGTCGACGACGATGGGCTCGGCTGGCCGGCTGGCCGAACCGCCGTTGGTCGTGCGCTGCGGCTCGGATCCGTCGAGCGGCACAGAGACGAGCGAGCTCGCCGTCGCGACGCGAACGGCGTCGCCAGCCTCGGCATCGTCCGCGAGTCGCGCTGAGTCGCCCTCGCCGATCTCCGTCGCGAGTCCGTCGGCCGAGTGCACGGTGCCCGTGGCCTCGTCGAGGAGGATCGCTGTGGAACCCACCGACGAGATCTGGATGTCACTCTCGGAGATGCCCTCGAGCCGCCGTTGCTCGGGTTCTCCGGTCGCGGATCCGTCGGATCCGGTCTCGATCGTCGTGAGGAGGCCGCTGCCCGGCGCGTACGCGTACACCGTGCCGTCGGTTCCGACGGTCACGACAGCCGTCGTGCCGACCTCTACGACGGGTTCGGCCTCTTCGGCGTCGAAGGCGCCGACCTCGTCGACCGGCAGCACGTGGAGCGCACCCGTGTCGCCCGCGAGGAGCGCGAGGGTATCGCCACCTCGTTGCACCGCGGATCCGGCCGGCACCTGGACATGGCCGTCGAGCACCATGCTCGCGCCGTTCACACGCGCGATCTTGTCGTCGCCGTGATCGAAGATGACGACGTCATCGCCGCGCTGCATGACGTCGACCTGATCGTTCGTGATGCCACGCAGCTGGCCGTCGAGCAGGGCCGACGACGCGTTGAGGTGCCCCATGACTTCGCTCGACGTCTTGGTCACCCAGACGCTTCCGGCGTCCAGCTCGACCTCCGACGAAGGGTTGCCGTCATACGCGACCGCGAAGCCCGCGAGCGTGACGGATGCGGCGACCACGATGGCCGCGCCGGCGAGAGCGCCACGGCGCTCGTTCGCCCAGCTCATGAAATTCATTGAGCCGCTTCCCCCAGGCAGTCGCGTGCGATCCGTCTATCAAACTCGCCCATCTTATCGATAGCGACATTCCGAACACTGAGAGCATTCGTAGCTCGCGCGCCGCGCGACAGAGAGACGCGCTCGGGGATCAGCGCGGCGTGTCGTCGCCCGCGTCTGACTCATCGCCGGCGTCGTCGTCTCCGGCGGCATCATCGCGGCCGCGCAGCAGTACGGGGCCGTCCTTCGGTTCGGTGACGTCGCGCGGATCCACGACGAGCAGCAGCAGCGCGAGCATGAGCACGACGACGATGAAGGTGATGCCCGCGACGATCGCGGCGAGGCGCCATGCACCCGCGACGACGTCCGCACCGGCCCCCGTGAAGGCACCGGTCGACAACGCGGTGACGAATCCGGCGAACAGCGCTGCGACGAATGACCAGCCGAGCAGGTGCACAGGCTTCATGAGGTCGCGGCGCGTGGGCTTGTCGGTCATGCGGGTTCCTTTGTGGCGACGGGGGTGCGAGGTGCCGGCGAGAACGCGCCGATGCCGAGGTAGACGGCGATGACGGCCGCCCAGCCGCCGAACAGGCCGACTCCGATGATCGTGCCTGTGAGCGTGAACCAGCTGTTGGCCTCGGCGATGAAGTAGTCGAGTGCGTAGCCGGGCGAGACGAGCAGCGAAGCGATCGCGAGCACGCAGGTGAGCGCGCCGACCGTGATCCGGTCGCGCGCGTCGACGGATCCGGCCCGCCGCGCGACGAGTCCGCCGGCGAGCTCGACGATGCCCGCGGACGCGGCCCAGATCAGCAGCGCGAGATGGAAGCGCTCGTCGACACCACCGGGCAGTGCGACCGCGAGAACGGCGCCGAGGGCGTACGTCGCGGCGAGCAGCAGCCGAGCGACATCGCCGCGGCGCAGGATCTGCTCGGCGATGAGGAGGACGACCGTCGCGATGACGAACGACTGGAACGCGATGAGCGAGAACTCGCCCGTACGCGCCTGCGTGAACGTCACGACCGCGGCGGCGATGGCCGCGATGGCTGCCCGCAGCACCATCAGCGTTCTGCTGGTGCGCAGCGGCAGGGGGCGAGACATGCGGATCCTCGTGACGGCGGACGGGGCGATCCCATCCTATTCCGCTCCGCCTGGGAGGCGTCAGGCCACCCGGCGCCCCGCCACCAGGCGCACAGTCCGGTCGGACGCGGCGACATCCTCCTCGTCGTGCGTGACCCACGCGATCGCGCGGCCGCGCTCCGCCTCACTGCGGAGGATCTCGCGCATATCCCTTCTGCTCGCGGCGTCGAGCCCCGCCGTCGGCTCGTCGAGGAGCATGATGCCGGCCTCGCGGACGATCGCCTGCGCGATGAGCGCGCGCTGGCGCTGACCCCCCGAGAGCGCGTGGATCGGGCGGCGCGCGAGCGCCGACAGTCCGACGCTGCAGAGGGCCGCATCCACGGCCCGGCGCGAATCGCGTCGGGCGGTGCGAACACCCCACGTGCCCATCGCGACCGTCTCGCGCACGGTGATCGGCAGCCGCTCCGGGATCCGGCTCCGCTGCACGACGAGGGCGACGGATTCGGAACGGTCGACGTTGCCCGATCGCGGCGGACGGAGGCCCGCGAGGATCTCAATGAGCGTCGACTTCCCGGATCCGTTGGCACCGACGATCGCCGTCAGACTGCCGGCGCGCAGCTCGATGCCGACGTCGTGGAGAACGTCCGGGCCATCGAACGCAAAGCAGAGGCCGGACGCACGGATGAAGGTCTCACTCGACATCCCTCCACCCTAATTGATATTCATTCTCATTTTCATGTAGCGTCGG
This sequence comes from Actinomycetes bacterium, assembly GCA_021793715.1. The sequence goes on along the minus strand of JAJYSF010000220.1, from coordinate 540 downwards.
TGATCGTGTTCCTCATCGATCCGTTCTCCGCCGGCTTCATGCTGCGCGCGCTCACCGGCGGCGCGCTCGTCGCCGCCACCTGCGCGATCGTGGGCACGTGGGTCGTCATCCGCGGGATGGCCTTCCTCGGCGAGGCGCTCGGCCACGGCATGCTTCCTGGCGTCGCGATCGCGACGCTTCTCGGGATCCCCGCGATGATCGGCGGCGCCGCGAGCGCCGTCGTCATGAGCGCGGCGATCGGTGCCCTCCAACGGCGCGAACGCCTCTCCTACGACACGAGCATCGGACTGCTGTTCGTCGGCATGCTGTCGCTCGGGGTGATCATCGTGTCGCATTCGCGCAGTTTCGCAACCGACGCGACGGCCATGCTCTTCGGAGACGTGCTCGCCATCACCGCGGGCGACATCGTGGTGATGGCCATCGCACTCGCCGTCACCGCCGCGGTCGCCCTCGCGTTCCACCGGTCCTTCGTCGCCGCCGCCTTCGATCCACGTGTCGCGCGCACGCTCGGACTGCGTCCGCACCTCGCGCACGTCGCGC
>JAJYSF010000219.1 GCA_021793715.1 Actinomycetes bacterium | reverse complement strand
ATCTCGTCCGTTCTCGCCATCCCAGTCGAATTGCCACAACGGCGGGGGCGAGCTCACTTCCGCGAGTCGGTCGGCGCGCTGTTCATCAGCGAGAGACCTTTCCTCGGCGCGACGTTCGTCGGCACGCTGACGCTCACGCCGTCGTTCGCGATGCGCGCGCCGTGCGTTCTCGCCACCACTGAGCCGCTCACTGCGCCCAGACTCGCGCGCGACCGTGTCGCGGAAGAACGCACAACTTCGCGGCTCATCACGATAGGTGTATCCCAGCGGGCTGAACCACTCGATCAGCCCGCCGCCGAGCTGCACGGGCGTCCAACCGGAGACGTGCTTGACGGTGTGGTGCGACTCGCAGAGCACGCTGAGGTTCTCGACCGCGGTCGGCCCGCCACGGGCATAGTCGTGCGAATGGTCGATGTCGCTGCGTCGCGCGGTCGTCGTGCACCCGGGAAACCGGCACGTCATATCTCGTGCGCGCAGCATGCGTCTTTGTTCCGAAGACGGTCTGTAACGATCGACCGCGACGACCTCGCCGCTTTCCGGTCGGATGAACAGGCGGTCCCAACCCGGTGCCTCGGCCGCGACCGCACGCGCCGTTTGGGGAGAGATCAGCGCTCCGTCGTCAACCCAGCTCGCGCCCGAGTCCGGATCGAGCAGCTGTTCGACAGGAATCGTGACCTGCACGTTCGCGGCCACGTTGCGCAGGGCCTCCGTCGTGTCGGATGCGTGGAGCTCATGCCCTGTCGGTGCGGCCGTCAGCACGAGGTCGCAGAGAATGTCGGCGCGCAGCTGGTCGAACGTACGAACGTCGCTCGCTCCGACATCGGCGCGCGCGAGGCCGTCAGCGAGGCCGGTCAGCTGCGTGACGGACCCCACGGAACCTCGGGTTGCCGTCGGCCCTTCGGCCTGTGCTGCATTGCCCGACGGTGAGAAATCGCCCGATAGTGAGGACCGACGGGACTCGCCGGGCGTTCCCGAGGGGCTTTCATACCCGGGGCCCGCCACCATCTCCTCCGGCGTGCGCCCGTGCTCGCGGATGAATGCGCTTCGCGCACGACGCCGATCCATCTTCACCCGCCTCGCCATCGTCGTCAGGCGGTCATACAGTGTGCGCACCTCGAATGTCGGGGCGACGACGTTGAGCTCACTCATGCCGTCGTCGAGCTCGGTGAGCGAGACACGGCGGTCGCGCCGTGCAACCTCGTGCCGCTCGCGCGGCGATGACGTCTGGAGGTCGACCGCCTGTTTGCGCGTGATGCGGCGCAGCTCCCCTGGCGTGCGTGTCTCGGCGAACGGCACCGCGCATGCGTCGAGGGACGCGCGAGCGCCCGGCTCGAGGTTGCGCCCCGCGTCAGCGATGACGCGGGCGTGAGACAGCGAAACACACCCCTGCTCGAGGGAGCGGAGCGTCTGGGGATAGTCCTGCGTGATTCGCTCGGCGTCTTCCATCTGCGCCCGCGCCGTCTGTGGGTGCACGCGCGTCGCGGCGGCGACCTCGGCCGCCATCGCCCGGCGTGTGTACTCGGGGCCGTCGGATGTCGGCGCCTCGCGCCCTGCCTCATGCGCGATGTCAGCGAGCTCCGTCATCGCACGCAGGATCTCTGCCTCGATGCGAGCGATCTCGGTCCGTCCGCGGGCGATCCGATCGACGAGACGGCGCGCCGCGTCGAGCTGTTCGGGGCTGAACCCCGCCACCTCGTCCGCGTGCGTCTTCTGTGCCATGTGCTCACGCTACGGCGGACCTCTGACAAACGAAGGACGCCAACAGCCCCACCGCATACGATCGTCACGTGACCAGCGCACTCGCCCGATCGTTCGAGAACGGCGCCGACGCCTACGAGGCGTTTCGCCCGCCGTATCCTCCCGCGCTCTTCGACGACATCGCTCGCATCGCCGGCCACCCCTGGAGCGCGCGGATCCTCGATGTCGGCGCGGGCACCGGCCGCGCGACGGTCGAGCTCGCCCGACGCGGCGCGCGCGTGGATGCCGTCGAACCGTCGAACGACATGATCGCCGTGCTCACGCGTCGCCTCCAGCACGAGGGCGTCGCCTCCCGCGTCACCGTGCGGAAGGCGACGTTCGAGGACGTGGCTCCGAACGGGACCTACGAATCCGTCGTCGCCGCGCAGTCGTTCCACTGGACCGACCCCGAAACGCGATGGAGCCGCCTTGCCTCGCTGCTCGGATCCGATGGACACGCCTTCCTCTTCTGGAACGCGTGGAGCCTCGACCCGGCCCATCACGACCTCGACGCGGTGACCGCCGTGTACGGAGAGAAAGCGCCCGACCTGCCGCCGGATCTCCCGCGCGATCTCGTCTCCCGCATGTGGGCCGACGGAGAGATCGACGCGCATCCCGACGTGCACCTCGCGGACCGCCGCTCGTATGCCTGGGATCACGAGATGTCGGCCGCCGACTATCTGCGGCTTCTCGGCACGATTTCAAGCTATGCGATCACCGATCAGAGCGTGCGCGACGAGCTGTTCTCGGCGTTGGCCCCGACGCTCGGCGACACGGTGCGGCTGAACGGGACAACGTTGCTCCTCGTCGTCGGCGCGACGTGAGCCGGATCCGCACATCCGTCTGAGCCATGATGGAAGCGTGACCTCCACTCCCCCGATCGGCCTCCTGCTCGACGTCGACGGCCCGATTTCCAGCACCCGCACTCGCACCCTGCGTCTCGACCGTCTCGCCGACGACCTCGTCGCCTTCGCCGCGGCGGGGTGCCCGGTCGTGTTGAACACGGGGCGCTCCGCCGAGTTCCTCGCCGACCAGATCGTGCCGCGCCTCGTGCGCGCGGGTCTCGCCCCGACGGACCCGGTGTGGGGCGTCGGCGAGAAGGGCGGAACCTGGTTCTCGCTCGAGGATCGCGACGGATCCGCGCACGTCGGCGCCGTGCACGAGGACCATGATCTCGCGCCGGGCGAGAAGCTCGTGGCGGCGAGTCGGGAGATCGCAGACGAGTTCTCCGACGTCGTCTTCTTCGACGACACGAAGCGCACGATGATCTCCTTCGAGCAGCACGTCGAGGTCGCCAGTGAGGCGTTTCTCGCGCGTCGTCCTGACCTCATCGCCGCCATAGAACGCCGCGTCTCAGAGTGCGGCGAGGAGAAGCGGATGTCGATCTACCCGACATTCATCGCCGTCGACATCGAGCACGTGGACAGCGGCAAGGCCCTCGGAGCGCAGCGCGCGCTGGAGCTGCTCGCGGAACGCCTGGACCCTCCGCGACGATGGTTCACGGCGGGAGACTCCGGGCAGGACTACGACATGGCCGAGCACTTGCATGCGGCCGGTTACGAGGTCACCCACCTCGATGTCCGGCTCGACGGCGAGGTACCGGACGTCCCGTATGCGGTGATCCGCGAGCGTCCGGCGCTCGACGACGGCGTCGCCGAGGACGATCTCACCGCGCGCCACATTGCGAGGCTCCGCGCCGAGCTCGGGATCTGACGCACCGCGTTGGCGCCC
>JAJYSF010000218.1 GCA_021793715.1 Actinomycetes bacterium | reverse complement strand
AACGCTTGTCCTGTCGGCCGTCACGGCGCTGTCCTACACGGTCCTGTCGCCGTGGACGCGAGAACAGAACCTCATCGAGGTCATCTCGACGGCGCTCTATGTCGAGAACTGGCAGCTGATCTTCTCCCAGCTCGCCTACGGTGCGGCCGGGCCGGAGACGAGCCCGCTGCAGCACTTCTGGTCGCTGTCCGTGCAGGCTCAGTTCTTCTTCGTCTTCCCGCTCGTGGTCGGCATACTCACGCTCGTCATCCGCGGCCGGCGTGCCCGCGTCGTCGCCTTCTGGACCCTTCTCGTGGTCACCACGCTGGCCTCGTTCGTCTATGCGTGGCGGGCGAACCTCGCGGATCCGCTGGCCGCATACTTCGACACGGGCGCCCGCTTCTGGGAGCTGGGCGTCGGTGGTCTCCTCGCCGGGCTGGTGCTGGCCGGATGGTCGATCCCGGCCGCGCTCAAGGTCGTCGCGGGCTGGGCGGGCCTCGCGATGGTCATCAGCAGCGGATTCATCTTCGACGGCGGCTTGAGCTACCCGGGCCCGGCGGCGCTCCTTCCCGTCGGCGGCGCCATTCTTGTCGTGCTCTCGACCTCGGGAGGAAAGGGATCGGCGTCGCCGCTCCTGACGAGCCGCCCGCTCGTCACGCTCGACCGACTGTCATACGGGCTATACCTGTGGCACTGGCCGATCCTCATCGTCTTCCTCACGATCAAACAGCGCGACGCGATCGGGTGGCGCGGTGCGAGCGTCGTGCTCGCCGTATCGGTCGCGGTGACGCTCCTGACGCGTTTCCTGCTCAACGCTCCGACAGCGTGGGCGACGTCGGGAGGCGGGCGGCGCCCGCTGGGCTTCTTCCTGGTCGCCGTCGTCGTGGCCGTGACGCCAGCCGGCGTCCTCTATGCCTCCAGCTCGGCGGCTTCGTCAGGCGTGATCGCCGTGGATGAGTGCGCGGGCGCCGCGTCGCTCGATCCGACGCGACCCGAGTGCGCCGACGCGGGGGAGGGCGAGGATCCGGTGCCGGCGCTCGACGCGCTGCGCGGAGACGACGCCAACCGAGCCGAGTGCTGGTCGCGAGTCGACACGCGCGACGTCGCCCTCTGCGCGCTCGGCGAGGAAGAGAACTACGAACAGCGGATCCTCGCCGTCGGCGACTCGCACAACAACGTCTGGATCGACGTCTACGAGCAGATCGCCGAGGCGCGTGGCTGGCGTATCGACGTGGCCGGACGCGCGGGGTGCCAGTGGGTCTCCCCGGATGCTCCGGTCTACGGACAGAACGCGGAAGGGCAGGCCGGATGCGCCGAATGGCGCGCGGCGATCAGCGAACGGGCGGCGTCCGGCGAGTACGACGCGATCCTCACGACCGCGTCGTCGAAGTCGCGCTTCACATCCGAGACCCCGGGAGTATCTGACGAGGAGTTCCACACGGAGATGATCCTCGAGGCGTGGCAGGCCCGGCCGTCGTCGGATACGCCGATCCTCTTCCTCCGCGACAACCCGATCTTCCCCGACGAGTCACTCGACTGCATTGCGAACTCGTCGGCGCGGGACGCGGGCGACTGCTCGCGACCGCGCGCCGACGCGCTTCTCCACACGGGGTACGACGACGCCGTCGCGCGCACCGAGAACGCGCACACGATCGACTTGAGCGACCTGCAATGCGGTCTCGACCGCTGCGACATGGTCGTCGGCGGCGTCGTCGTCACGCGGGACGGAGCGCATCTCACGTCGACGTATGCGGGAACGCTCGCGCCCTACCTCGATCGAGAGCTTGCGCGGATCCTCGACTGAGGCGAGCGAGCGCGGCCGGACGAGAGGCGAGCGGCAGCGCACTCCCTTGCGGGGCTCGCGCGAGCACGCGGAGCCCTCACGTCAGCGCCTGTGCCGGCGTCAGCGACCGCGGCGCAACGCACGGACGGCGCGCGCGGGGAACCCACCGAGCAGCCGGTTCACGCCGCGTGCCGCGCGACCCGCGCGGCCGCCCGTCTTCGCGTTGAGGCCGCGCGCGACGAGGCGCGCCGTCGAGATAGAGCCCTCGGCCTGCTCGGCGCGGATCCGCATGTGCTGCAACTCGTTTTCGAGGTGCGCGATGCGGGGATCCACGCGCACGACGCGCTCGCCGAGGTGCTCGTTCTCGCGCAGGTCCGCGAGCTGCGCGGCCTCGCTCGACTGCCACTCGAAGCCCGCGATCTGCGCCACGAGATCCTCGAGGCTCTGCTCGTCGGTCACGTAGGGACGGGCGCGTTCGACGACAGCCGAGTTCCAGATTGTCACGGCCTCGTCGTTGTCGTGGCCCGGCGTAAAGAATCGCATGGCGCCGATCCACGGCTTGTCCATCCGGCGGTACATCTCCTGCAGGCTCTCGCTCGAGAGCTCGGCGGTGATGGGCATGTCGATGCGGAAGGGCGCGGGGAAGACGCTCTGCGGACGCTCTTCGGCGAAGATGACGCGGTTGTCGGTGCGGAACCACTCGCGGACGAGGTACAGCTCGTTCATGGGGTCGGCGAGCATGCCGCGACGCCCCTCGTGGAGCTCCGACCAGGGGCCGACGAGCACGACGTGCACGTCGGTCTGCGTGTTGTTGAGGATCCGGTCGATCGCGGGGCGCGCGTAGATCGCCGTCTCGGGCGTCACCTCGGTGACGACCTTGAGGAGCGGCACCTCCCAGATCCGATTGTCGGCCTTGCGCCGATACCGGGGGATCGCCATGCGCTGTGCGAAGTGGACGTCGTTGTGCCAGGCGACCTTGGCCGCGTGGTCCTGGATCGTGCCCCGACCCATGTGCCAGCCGATGGCGTCGTGCGCCGGGATGAACACGGCACCGGCCTGCCAGAGCTGGTAGGCGATCTCGGTATCCTCACCGAGATGCAGGCGGGTGTCCTGGCCGAACGTGCGATCGTAGACGGCGCGGGTGACGGTCGCACAGGCGCCCATGTGGGTCGAGTAGTTGCGGCCGTCGGAGTCATTGAGATCGTCCGTCTTGCGGTAGATCTCCTTCGACCAGTGTTCGTGGAGCTGCGAGCGGTCGTAGTCGTCGCCGATCGTTCCGGCCTTGACCTTCTCGTAGACCTCTTCGGGTGTGTAGGTCCACTCCTCGATGAAGCCCTTCTCACCGATCGTGGCGGCTTCCGGGATGAAGTGCCCCCACTTGGCGTGCTGGCGCACGTTGTCGCGGAAGAGGATCATGTCGGAGTCGCACCAGTAGATGATGTCGCCGGTGGTCGACTTGATGCCGATGTCGGTGGCGTTCGAGCGGCCCCAGCCGTCACTCACCTCGTGGATGCGGATGACGCGGGTGTTCTTGGGGACGAACTCGCCGAGCTCGACCGGTTCCTCGCCGCCGCCGTCGTCGAGGACGACGACCTCGAGGAGATCCTCGGGGTAGTCCTGTGCGGCGAGAGAGGCGAGTGTGAACTCGAGGGTCTTCGACTTGTAGGCCGGGATGATGACGGACACCGACATGGTCGGCTCCCAGTCGTCGGGGA
>JAJYSF010000217.1 GCA_021793715.1 Actinomycetes bacterium | reverse complement strand
AACGCGGCGCCGGTCCGGCGCAACGAGTCCTTCGCCACCGCTCGGTGGCGAGTCCAGTGCAGTGAGGAGAAGGGAAGCACAATGGCGACGAAGGAAGAGATCCTCGACGGGATCGCGAACATGAGCGTGATCGAGCTCTCCGAGCTCTTGAAGGAGTTCGAGGAGCGCTTCGGCGTGACCGCGGCGGCCCCCGTGGCCGTTGCCGTGGCGCCAGCGGCCGGTGGCGGCGCGGCCGCTGAGGCGGCCGAGGAAGAGCAGGACGAGTTCGATGTCGTCCTCACCTCTGCCGGCGACAAGAAGATCCAGGTCATTAAGGAAGTTCGGGCACTTACGAGCCTCGGGCTCAAAGAGGCCAAAGACCTCGTCGACTCGGCACCCAAGCCGGTCCTCGAGAAGGTCTCCAAGGAGGACGCCGAGAAGGCGAAGGCGCAGCTCGAAGGCGCCGGCGCCACGGTCGAGCTCAAGTAGTCCTGCGGCTCTGTATCGCCGCGGGCGCCGCCGATTGGCCGGCGCCCCAACCGGGGAAGAATCGAGCGCGCACGCTGCCGCGGTGAGGCCGTGGGGCGCGGGACGCGAGCTGGATCGGTTGCTTGACCGTCCGGCCCGCGTCCCCTACCCTGCACCTCGGCGCGGTCAGCGCGCGTTGCCTTCGTCTTTTCGCGCGCCTATGCTGAGCGGTTGCCGTGTCCGCGCCGCTTCCGATCGAAGCTCCTTCGGTTGATGACGCGCGCCCCGGTCGCGACACCGCCCGTTGCCCGCACTACCCGCACCTGCGAGGAGTAGGCCCTTGCCGTCTCGTTCCCGCACCCCCGAGCGCTTTTCGTTCGCGAACCTCGATGAGGTGCTGCCTCTCCCAGACCTGATCTCTGTCCAGCGTGACTCTTTCGACTGGTTCCTGTCGAAGGGTCTGGCAGAGACGTTCGCCGACATCTCGCCGATCGAGGACTTCACGGGTCAGCTCCGTCTCGAGCTCGAATTTGACCCGGCAGACCCAGACCTCAGGCCGCCACCGAAGTTTTCCATCGAAGAGTGCAAGTCGAAGGACATGACCTTCGCCGCGCCGATCTTCGTGCGCGCCCGCTTCATGAACGCCTCGACGGGTGAGATCAAGGAGCAGACGGTGTTCATGGGGGACTTCCCCATGATGACGCCGAAGGGCACCTTCATCATCAACGGCACCGAGCGCGTCGTCGTGAGCCAGCTCGTGCGCTCGCCCGGGGTGATCTTCCAGCCGGGCCGCGACGCGAAGACGGTCGTGACGGGGACGATCCACCCCTACCGCGGCGAGTGGATCGAGTTCGACGTCGAGGCCAAGCCCAACCGCGACGTGACGGCCGGCACCCGCGTCGCCCGGAAGCGCCGCCTGTCGCTGTTCGTCCTGCTGCGAGCGCTCGGCTATGAAGACGATGGCTTCCTCGAGCGCTTCGTCCGACACTTCGACTTCCTTGCCGGCCAGTGGGAGAAAGAGCGCGAGGTCGTCACTTCGCGTGAGGACGCGCTGCTCGAGATCTACAAGCGGGCGCGGCCGGGCGAGCCGCTCTCGCTCGAGGCGGCGCGCGCCTACTTCGAGAACGCGTTCTTCAACCCGCGGCGCTACGACCTCACCCGCGTCGGGCGCTACAAGTTGAACCGCAAGCTCGGCCCGGAGATCGAGAAGATCTCCGAGCTGCTTGCCATCGACCTCGAGCGGCCCGAGGCGCACCAGGGCGTGCTCAGCGCGAGCGAGATCCTGGCGGCTTCGACCTACATGCTCCACCTCGCCAACGGCGAGTCCGGCTACCGCCTGGACGACCAGGACCACTTCGCCAACCGCCGGATCCGCTCGGTCGGCGAGCTGATCCAGAACCAGGTGCGCATCGGCCTCTCGCGTATGGAGCGGGTCGTCCGCGAGCGGATGACGACCCAGGACGTCGAGGCGATCACGCCCCAGACCCTGATCAACATCCGCCCCGTGGTTGCGGCGATCAAGGAGTTCTTCGGCACCAGCCAGCTCTCCCAGTTCATGGACCAGCACAACCCGCTGTCGGGCCTCGCACACAAGCGCCGCCTCTCGGCGCTCTGCCCGGGCGGCCTCTCCCGCGAGCGCGCCGGCTTCGAGGTCCGTGACGTCCACACCTCTCACTACGGCCGGATGTGCCCGATCGAGACGCCCGAGGGCCCGAACATCGGCCTCATCGGCCATCTCGCGAGCTACGCCCGCGTCAATGAGCACGGCTTCATCGAGACCCCGTACCGCAAGGTCGTCGAGGGTCAGGTGACCGACGAGATCGTCTACCTCGCCGCAGATGAGGAAGAGGAATACGTCATCGCCCAGGCTTCCGCGGTGCTCGACCGTGAGGGCCGCTTCGTTGGCGACCGTGTCCTCGTACGCCGCGGGCCCCAGGGGGCCGGGGTGCGCGTGGGGGCGACCTCCACGTCCTACGGCACGACCAGCGAGGTCGACTACGTGCCGCCGGGCGAGGTCGACTTGATGGACGTGTCGCCGAAGCAGATCGTCTCGGTCTCGACGGCCCTCATCCCCTTCGTCGAGCATGACGACGCCAACCGCGCCCTGATGGGGGCGAACATGCAGAAGCAGGCGGTGCCGCTGCTCGTGCCCGAGGCGCCCTACATCGGCACGGGCGTCGAAGCTCGTGCTGCCCAGGACGCCGGCGAGGTGCTGGTTGCCGAGGGCACCGGGCGCGTCAGCGAGATCTCCGGTGACCTCGTCACCGTCGAGTACGACGCGGGGCAAAAGGACCGCTTGGGGATCGAGCTTGGCCGGCGCGTCTACGCGCTCGCGAAGTTCCGCCGCTCCAACCAGAACACCTGCATGAACCAGAAGATCCTCGTGGAAGAGGGCGAAGAGATCGTCGAGGGCACCGTGCTCGCGGATGGCCCCTCGACCCAGAACGGTGAGCTCGCGCTGGGCAAGAACCTGCTCGTCGCGTTCATGCCGTGGGAGGGCTACAACTACGAGGACGCGATCATCCTCTCTGAGCGCCTCGTGCGCGACGACGTGCTGACCTCGATCCACATCGAAGAGCATGAGGTCGATGCCCGGGACACCAAGCTCGGCGCCGAGGAGATCACCCGGGACATCCCGAACCTCTCTGAGGAGATCCTGGCAGACCTCGATGAGCGCGGGATTATTCGCATCGGTGCCGAGGTTGGCCCCGGCGACATCTTGGTCGGCAAAGTCACCCCGAAGGGCGAGACGGAGCTCACCCCCGAAGAGCGCCTGCTGCGTGCCATCTTCGGCGAGAAGGCCCGTGACGTCCGCGACACGAGCCTCAAGGTGCCCCACGGCGAGTACGGCAAGGTCATCGACGTTCGCGTCTTCTCTCGAGAGGACTCTCACGAGCTGCCACCGGGCGTCAACCAGCTGGTCCGGGTCTATGTGGCTCAGAAGCGCAAGATCTCCGAGGGCGACAAGCTCGCCGGGCGCCACGGCAACAAGGGTGTCATCTCGAAGATCTTGCCGGTCCAAGACATGCCCT
>JAJYSF010000216.1 GCA_021793715.1 Actinomycetes bacterium | reverse complement strand
GCCCGACCCGGTCGCCGATCCTCTCGCTCGTGGATCCGGATCGCGACGTGCAGAACTTCCCCTTCTCGCGCGACGCACGCCAGACGATGATCGCGACCGTCGAGGTCGACGCGAGCGGTGTTGCGCGAGCCGGCTTCGTGCCGTGCTGGATCGACGAGAACGCGCGCACGCACGTCGCGCACGGCGAGCGCGGCGCCCAGATCGTGCAGTACGTCAGAGACATCACCACCGAGGCGGGGCTCGCCGCAGACATCGAATGGGATGGTGCGCGCGCCACCTTCTTCACCCGTTGAAAGGAAACAAAGATGTTCCACCGTCACACGGGCCGCAGGGCCCTGATCACTGCCGTGCTTGTCACGGGCGGACTTGTCGTCAGCGGATGCGCGGCCGACGACGCCCCCGCACCCGATGATCCGGCAGCAGCAGCTGCCGGCGGCGACCTAAATATCCAGTACTTCGGTGATGTCGTCACGCTCGACCCCGCGCTATCCGGCCAGGGCCCGAGCGCCAACATCATCGCCTTCGCGTACGACCCGCTCATCTACATGACCCCGCAGGGCGACTACATCCCTGACCTCGCCGTCGAGTGGGGATACGCCGACGACGAGAACACCGTCTTCGAGTTCACCCTTCGCGACGGGGTGACCTTCGCGGGCGGCGCCGACCTCGACGCGGACGCAGCGGTCGCCTCGATGGAGTATTTCCTTAGCTCGGGAGGCGGAGCCGTCGCGGAGGTCGGCGAGATCGACACGGTCGAGGCGATTGATGACGCCACCGTGCGCATCACGTACGCCGAACCGTTCCCCCACGCACCGTGGACGCTGTCGCAGTACATCAAGTTCGGCAGCATCATCGGGCCGGACGGCCTCGAGGATCCCTCAACGCTCTCGACCGAGATGGACGGTGCGGGGCAGTACATCTTCAACGCCGACGAATCGGTCTCGAACGCCACCTACGTCTTCGACAGGAACCCCGACTACTGGAACCCCGAGGCGCAGATGTACGAGCGCGTCACGGTGCAGGCGATCACCGACGAGAACGCCGCCCTGTCGGCGATCCAGACGGGCCAGGTCGACTACACGCTCGGGGCCCCGGGAACCCTCGACGCCGCGGAGGCCGCCGGAATCGAGGTGCTCCAGGTGCCCTTCTTCAACTGGGGCATTCACATTGCCGACCGCAGTGGCGACATTGTGCCGGCGCTCGAGGATCCGCAGGTGCGCGAGGCGATCGCGCTCTCCATCGATCGGCAGGCGATCGTCGACGCGATCGCGCCGAAGACCGCGCAGCCGAGCAGCCAGATCATGAACGAAGGCGCAATCGGTTTCGTCGACGGCCTCGAGTACCCCTACGACCCGGATCGCGCGCGCGAGCTGCTCGCGGACGCCGGATACGCGGACGGATTCTCGATGCCGATCCTCTCGACGAACGCGCTCGACCAGAACGCGATCCGTGCGCAGGCGATCGTGAGCTACCTCGAGGACATCGGCATCGACGTCGAGCTGACGGCGGATTCCACGGGTGTGTCGGGATTCGTCGAGAAGGCGCAGTCCGGTGAGTATGCGGCCACGATCTTCCCGATGAGCGGAACGACAATGGGTCTGCTGTACCAGACGCTCAGATCGGGTCCGCGCAATCCGTCCGCCACGCTCGATGACGAGATGGAATCCCTGTTCGACGAGTCGGTGACGCTCGACGACGAGGCGCGCCTTTCCCTGTACGAGCAGATGAGTGAGCGTGCCTATGAGACCGCGTGGCACATCCCGGTCTTCACGGCGAACGACCTGCACTACGTCGGGTCGGACCTGGCCGGGGTCGAGGTCACGAACCTCAATCCGATCCCGATCACGGTCGCCCCGGACCCGGGCTTCGCCTGGCACCCGGCCGGGTGAGCCCGACCCGAAACGGGTCTTGTCGAATATCATAGCCAATGATATTCTTCACAATCAGTTACGACAGTAATTCAACGTGTTTAGCAAAGGAGCTGAGCCGATGGTCGCGGTCCTCGCGAGGCGTGTGCTCATGGCGATTCCCATCCTGGTGATCGTCTCGGTCGTCATGTTCATCCTGTCCTCGATCGTCCCGGGCGATCAGGCGCGGACGATCCTGGGAGAGAACGCCACCCCACAGGCGGTCGCCGCGCTGCGTGAGCAGATGGGACTCGATCTGCCGCTCTACCTGCAGTACCTGAACTGGGCGTGGGACGCGGTGCGCGGCGACCTCGGCGCATCGATCTACAGCGGGCAGTCGGTCGTCACGATCGTCGGTGCGCGCTTCCCCGTCACCGGGTCGCTCATGCTGCTGGCGACGATCACGATCGCCGTCGTGGGCGGCGGGCTCGGCTTGATGAGCGCGCTGCGCGGTGGCTGGGTCGGTCGCATGCTCGACACGGCCTCGCTCGTCGGGCTCGCGGTGCCGAGCTTCGCCATCGCGATCCTGCTCGTGTCGGTGTTCGCCGTGACGGTGCGGATCTTTCCCGCGACCGGCTACGTCGCGTTCTCCGACGACCCCGTCGGATGGCTGTGGGCGCTCGTGCTCCCCGTGTTCGCGCTGAGTCTCGGGGGCACCACGCTCGTCGCCAAGCAGATGCGCGACTCGGTGCTCGACGCGCTCAGCCGCGACTACGTGCGGATGATGCGAGCGAACGGGATCCCCGAGCGGTCGATCATCTTCCGGCACGTCGTCAAGAACGCATCGATTCCGTCGATGACGATCGTCGGCGTCGGGGCTGTCGCCTGCCTCACGTCGACGGTCTTCGTCGAGAACGTCTTCGTGCTGCCGGGGCTCGGCACGCTCGCGACGCAGTCGACGCTGAACCACGACCTGCCGGTGCTGCTCGGACTCGGCGTCTTCTTCACCCTGATGGTCATCGCGATCAACCTCGTGGTCGACGTGATGTACGGGGTGCTCAACCCGAAGGTGAGGATCTCATGACGGCACGTCGGCAGGGTTCGCCCCGCGTCTTCCGCGGCACGGGCCGCAATCTCTTCGCGGCCACGATCCGCAAGCCCCTCGGCGCGGTCTCGCTCGTCTACCTCGCGATCGTCGTCGCCGCGACCGTCGCGGCGCCGTGGCTCGCGCCCCACGACCCGCTCCAGCAGCGTCTGGACAGCGTCCGGCTCGGGCCGTCCGCCGAGTTCCTGCTCGGCACGGACGCGCTCGGACGGGACATCCTCAGCCGTCTGCTGCACGGTGGACAGGAGACGCTGATCGGCGTGGCGCAGGCGCTCATCGTCGCCCTCGCGCTCGCGATCCCGCTCGGCATCGCCGCCGGCTTCCTCGGCGGGTGGGTCGATCGCCTCGTGATGCGCGTCGTGGACGTGACGATGGCGGTGCCGGGCATCATCGTCACTCTCGCCGTGCTTGCGATCTTCGCCAACAGCATGACGGCGGCGATGGTCACCTTCGGCGCGCTCGCGAGCGGCGCGGTCATCCGCGTGATCCGCAGCTCGGTGCTCGGCGTGCGCGAGGAGCTCTACATCGACGCGT
>JAJYSF010000215.1 GCA_021793715.1 Actinomycetes bacterium | reverse complement strand
AGCTCACCCGCGCCGTCGAGGAGCTCGGCGCCGTGAGCGTGAACCTCAATCCGGATCCCTCCGGCGGCCGGTGGAGCGCCCCGCCGATCACGGACCGCTCGTGGTACCCGATCTACGAAAAGCTCGTCGAGTATGAGATCCCCGCGATGGTGCACGTGAGCACCACCTGTCTCCCAGACGTCATGCACACCACGGGCGATCACTACCTGGGCGCCGACACGACGGCGTTCATGCAGCTCATCAAGGGCGACCTCTTCCGTGACTTCCCCGAGCTGAAGATCATCATCCCGCACGGCGGCGGCGCCGTGCCGTACCACTGGGGGCGCTTCCGGGGCCTCGCGATGGCGCTCGGCCGTCCCGACCTCGAAGAGCACCTGCTCGACAACGTGTTCTTCGACACGTGCGTCTACCACCAGCCAGGGATCGACCTGCTGACCGACGTGGTCCCCGTCAGCAACGTCCTCTTCGCCAGCGAGATGATCGGCGCCGTCCGCGACATCGACCCGCGCACCGGTCACTACTTCGATGACACGAAGCGCTACGTCGATGCCACCCCGAACCTCACCGCCGAGGAGCGCCAGCAGGTCTTCGAAACGAACGCCCGCCGCATCGCGCCCCGCCTCGACCGTGTTCTCGCCGCTCGCGGCCTCTGAAAGGAACGATCCATGCGCCTCAACGACCTCGGCATCGTCCGCACGAACATCTCACGACCCGACCCCGACGACGTCGCGCGTCTGTCGGAGTTCGGCGTCGCGACCATCCACGAGGCGATGGGCCGCGTGGGCCTCATGCGCCCCTACATCCGTCCGGCGTACTCGGGGGCGGCGCTCTGCGGTCCGGCCGTGACGGTCCTCCTCCAGCCGGGCGACAACTGGATGATGCACGTCGCCGCCGAACAGGTGCAGTCGGGCGACGTGCTCGTCGCGGCCTGCACCACCGAGAGCGAGGACGGGTTCTTCGGTGATCTGCTCGCGACCTCGCTCCAGGCGCGCGGCTGCGCCGGCCTCGTGATCGACGGCGGCGTACGCGACGTCGCCGACCTGGAGCAGATGGACTTCCCCACGTTCTCTCGCGCGATCAACTCGAAGGGCACCGTCAAGGCGACGCTCGGATCCGTGAACATCCCCGTCGTCGCGGCGAACGCGCTCGTGACGCCGGGCGACGTCGTCGTCGCGGACGTCGATGGCGTGGTCGTCGTGCCGCGCGCGATCGTCGGCGCCGTCGCGGATGCGGCCCGTGACCGTGAGGCGAACGAAGCATCGAAGCGTCAGCAGTTCCGCGACGGCGTGCTCGGGCTCGATCTGTACGGGATGCGCGAGCCACTCGAGAAGGCCGGCCTCGAGTACGTGGAGGAATGACAGTGGCGCACGGCGACACGTCCGGCGGGTACGAAAAGACGCCGGGGTGGCTCGACTGGCTCGCGTCGCCGTCCAGCCCCTCGTACCGCCCGCCCGCGGGTGCGGTCGATGCGCACAGTCACGTGTTCGGGCCCGGCGAGGCGTTCCCCTTCGCGCCGGAACGCACGTACACCCCGTGCGACGCATCAGCGGACGAACTCTTCGCGCTCCGTGACCACCTCGGTTTCGAACGCAACGTCATCGTGCAGGCAACATGCCACGGCGCCGACAATCGTGCGCTCGTGGACGCCCTCGGCCGCAGCGGTGGACGGGCGCGCGGCGTCGCAACCGTGCGGCCCGATGTCACGGACGCCGAACTCGCGGCACTGCACGCGGCGGGCGTGCGCGGCGTGCGCTTCACCTTCCTCTCGCGGCTCGGATCCCCGGCACGCACCGAGGACGTCGACCGCATCATCCGGAGGATCCGACCGCTCGGCTGGCATATCGTCGTCTACCTCGAAGCGCGAGACCTGCCGTCGCTGACCGGTTACCTCGCAAGCCTCGACGTGCCGGTCATCATCGATCACATGGGCCGGCCCGACGTGTCGAAAGATCCGGACGGCGAGGAGTTCTCGGCGTTCTTGCGCTTTCTGCGCGACAATCCGCACGTCTGGACGAAGGTGTCCTGCCCCGAACGCCTCACCATCACCGGCCCGCCGGCACGCGACGGCGAGAACGCGCCGTACGCCGACGTGATCCCGTTCGCGCGGCGCGTGGTCGAGGCGTTCAGTGACCGCGTGCTGTGGGGAACGGACTGGCCGCACCCGAACCTGATCTCTCACATGCCGGACGACGGCGCGTTGGTCGATCTCATCCCGCAGATCGCCCCCACCGCGACGTTGCGGCAACGGCTCCTCGTCGACAATCCGCGCCGGCTGTACTGGCCGGAGGAAGGCTCATCATGACGAAACGCGAGCGCGCACGCACGGGAGCAGCCGGGCCGGTCGCGGCACCCCTCCACGGAGGCACACGATGAAGGCCCTGACCTCGATGGCGACGCGCCACCTGCTTGCGGAGCTGCTCGCGGATCACGGGGCCGAGCTGACCGCGACCGGAGGCGTCGATGCCGAGCAGCGCGTCTCCGACGGCGAGGCCGTCGACCTGGTCTTCCTCTCGTCCGCGGCCCTGACGCGTCTCGCGGCTGGCGGCGCCGTCGATGCCGAGACGATCACGCCCCTCGTGCGCTCTGAAGTGGCGGTGGCGGTGCCCTCCGGATCCGATGAGCCGGCCGCGCAACCAGCCGGCACGGCTTTCTCCGACGCGCAGCGCCTAGGCGATGCGCTGCGAGCGGCTCCGTCCGTCGGCTACTCCACCGGCCCCAGCGGGAACGCGCTCGTGCGCATGATCGAGCAGTGGGGTCTGGCAGACGAACTGGGAGATCGTCTCCGACAGGCTCCCCCGGGCGTTCCGGTCGCGCGCCTCATCGCCGCGGGCGAGGTTGATCTCGGCTTCCAGCAGCTCAGCGAGCTCGTCGGCGAACCGGGTGTGCAGATCCTTGGGGTTCTTCCGGGCGACTGCGCGATCGAGACGACGTTCTCCGGTGCCGTGGCGACGACGGCAAAGGAGCCGGACGCAGCCCGCCGGATCCTCGCCTCGCTCGCCGCCGTCGACGCCGAACCCGCGAAGCGACGGCACGCATTCCATCCCGCGTGAGGCGGATCCGGGTCGTCAGTGACGCCCCTCCATCGCCGCGCGGTCGATCTCTTCCTGGTTCTCGACGTACGGCGTGCCGTGGGTGTGGAACGTGGGCACGGTCTTCATGCCCCAGGCCTGACCCTTCGCACGCTCGGCCTCGGACCATTCCACGACCGGCCAGTCGGGGTCGAGCAACAGTCGTGCCTGCGCGTTCGCGAATTCGATCCGGTTGCCACCCGGCTCCCACACGTACAGGAAGAACGTCTGGTTGATCGCGTGCTTGTACGGTCCGTATTCGATGAAGATGTCGTTCTCGAGGCAGATGTCGGCCGCGCGCAGGATGTCCTCCCGAGAGTCCGGCGAGAACGCGAAGTGGTGGAAGCGGCCGCGCTCCCCCGTCCAGTCGCCGGAGTAGACCACGTCGTACGACTTCTGGTGGAAGCGGAACCACCGAGCCG
>JAJYSF010000214.1 GCA_021793715.1 Actinomycetes bacterium | reverse complement strand
CGATCTCGACTACGTGTCGGGCCCCCGCGTCGTGGACCAGCACGTCAAGGACAACATGAAGGCGATCCTCGCCGACATCCAGTCCGGTGCGTTCGCCAAGCGCTTCATCGATGACCAGGACGCCGGAGCGCCGGAGTTCACGAAGCTCCGCGCCGAGGAGGAGCAGCACCCCATCGAGAAGACGGGCAAGGAGCTGCGCGCTCTGTTCTCCTGGCAGAACAGCGACGACGACTACGTTGAGGGCACCGCTGCGCGCTGACCTCAACGTAGCCGGCGAGACGACGGCAGTATTGTCGGCTCGCTGCGCTCGCGGTACCGCTGACGCGGTACGGGTTGAGGGCACCGCTGCGCGCTGACCTCAACGTAGCCGGCGAGACGACGGCAGTATTGTCGGCTCGCTGCGCTCGCGGTACCGCTGACGCGGTACGGGTTGAGGGCACCGCTGCGCGCTGACCTCAGCACGATCGTCCACAGGGGCCGTTCCCGCGAAATGCGCGGGGGCGGCCCCTCTGCATCTACGGTGGAGAGATGGACGACACTCACCGCGCGGAGTTTCGCGAACTCCTTGCACAGCACCGCGAGAGCGTGCTGCGCGCCCGCCAACGCAGCGATGAGGACCTGAGCGATCTCGCGTCCGCACGATCGGCAGCGACCGCCGACGATGAGCACGACCCTGAGGGCGCGACCCTGTCGGACGAATGGTCTCGACTCGCCGGCCTTGACGCCGAGGCCGAGCGTGAACTCATCGCCATCGACGAGGCATTCGCGCGTCTCGACAACGACACTTATGGCGTGTGCGCCGGGTGCGGCAAGCGGATCCCGGTCGCGCGCCTGCGCATTCGCCCCACCGCCACGATGTGCGTGGAATGCGCGTCGCGCCGCTGAGAGTTCTCCACAGATTCGGCTGATTCGCGGAATCCATGCACATTCGGTTGATTTCCCCACACGCGGCAGCCACGGATCGATCAGGCTTGCCGCATGGTCGATTCAACAACTCTGAACACGCTGCGCGATCGTCCGATGACCGACGACCGCGACCTCACCCGCTTCGTCACGGCGCTGCTCGAACGGGCGGTCGAGCCGCGAGCGTGGCTGCTGTTCATCGACAGTGCCGGATGTATGACCGATGTCATGATGCCGATCGACGGTCTCTCCGGGGATCCCACCGAGACCGTCGCGATGCCCGCGTCCGGCGCCGTCAGCGCGGCAGACCTCCTGGCGACGCGCGTCTCACAGATCGTCGACGAGACTCCGGCGGGTGCGGTCGTCGTCGTGTGGGAACGCCCAGGTGGTCCCGGGAGGAGCTCCGACCTCCGCCGGTGGTCGGAACCGATGCGCGCGGCGTTCGCGCACCAGCCGGACGGCTTGCGGGCTCAGTTCGTCCTGGCAGACGACGGCGCGCACCTGGTGAGTGAACCCCAGGTGCGCGCCGCGTGAAGCGTGATCAGAACTCGGGCTGCTCGAAGAGCTGGAAGTCCTCGTCGAAGTTCTCGTCGAACAGCTCCGAGTTGTCCTCGTAGAGCTGGTCGAGCTCGCTCTGGTACGAGTCGATGAACACGAACACAGAGATCGTGATGAACACCATGACCGCGCCGACCAAGACGCCGACACCCGCCACGATCAGTGCCGCGATGCTCATGCCCTTGCCGTTCGCCTTCTTCACGAGGGCGATGATGCCGAGAATCAACGCGACGATGGCGATGACCACACCGCCGAAGGCGGCGAACGGGATGAAGCAGAGCAACGCGCCGACGATCGCGAGCACGAGCGCCGTGATCGCGAGGCCCTTGCTGCCCTGGTTCTGCGGGGGCGTGCCCACACCGTACGGCGCAGGAGGCGGCGGCGCGATGGAGCCGGGCTGCACACCGTATGGCTGAGGCGTCGTCGGCTGCGCAGCGTTATAGGGGGGCTCCGGCGGCGCGGGCGGCATGGGCGGCGCACCGGCGGCCCCCGTGTCGGGCACTCCGGGCTCTCCCGTGTCGTACGCGGGCTGTTCGCCAGCCCCGGGCTGCGACGGGCTGCCGCTCTGCCCGGGCGCGTTCGGGTCGTATGGCTGGTTGTTATCGGACATGTCGCTCCTTCTCCCCGTGATTCATGCTCGAAACCACGTTACCGACGCGGTGAGACCCTGTGTACCGATTCCGTGGGGACAGGTCCCCAGGCAGGTGCTTCGATCCCACTCGTCACGTGGATTCGCGGCGGTTTCGCATGCTATCCTGAAGTGTCACGCGTGCGCGCGTCGCCGCGTCGGGTCTGCGGATCCGTCGTCCAGACTGCCGCGTGACGGACGAAATCTCATCCAATCGCTTCGAATCCGCGAAGGCTGCTGGTGCGTGCGGAGACGCGCATCCGGCTGGATCCGGAGCCCGACACAACAACCCCTGAAGGCTAACCACTACATGACTAACGCAACGACCGCCTCGGCCACCACGCAGGTCGCCATCAACGACATCGGATCTGCGGAGGACTTCCTGGCCGCGGTCGAGAAGACTCTGAAGTTCTTCAACGACGGCGACATCATCGACGGCGAGATCGTCAAGATCGACCGCGACGAGGTTCTGCTCGACGTCGGATACAAGACCGAGGGCGTCATCCCCTCGCGCGAACTCTCCATCAAGCACGACGTCAACCCCGACGACGTCGTGAAGGTGGGCGATCACATCGAGGCCCTCGTTCTCCAGAAGGAGGACAAGGAAGGCCGTCTGATCCTGTCGAAGAAGCGTGCTCAGTACGAGCGTGCCTGGGGCGACGTGGAGCAGATCAAGGAGAACGACGGTGTCGTCAAGGGCACGGTCATCGAGGTCGTCAAGGGTGGTCTCATCCTCGACATCGGTCTCCGCGGCTTCCTTCCTGCCTCGCTCATCGAGCTGCGCCGGGTCCGCGACCTGACGCCATATCTCGGCCAGGAGCTCGAGGCGAAGATCCTCGAACTCGACAAGAACCGCAACAACGTCGTGCTCTCGCGTCGTGCGCTCCTCGAGGAGACGCAGTCGGCCACGCGTGCGCAGTTCCTCAACGGTCTGCACAAGGGGCAGGTCCGCAAGGGCCAGGTCTCCTCGATCGTCAACTTCGGTGCGTTTGTCGACCTCGGCGGCGTGGACGGCCTCGTTCACGTGTCCGAGCTCTCGTGGAAGCACATCGACCACGCCAGCGAGGTCGTCGAGGTGGGCCAGGAGGTCACCGTCGAGGTTCTCGAGGTCGACCTCGACCGCGAGCGCGTCTCGCTGTCGCTCAAGGCGACGCAGGAAGACCCGTGGCAGGTCTTCGCTCGCACGCACCAGATCGGTCAGATCACGCCCGGTAAGGTCACGAAGCTCGTTCCGTTCGGTGCGTTCGTGCGCGTCGCGGACGGCATCGAGGGCCTCGTGCACATCTCCGAGCTGTCGCACAAGCACGTCGAGATGGCCGAGCAGGTCGTCTCGGTGGGCGAGGAGCTGTTCGTCCGGGTGATCGACATCGACCTCGACCGTCGTCGCATCTCGCTGTCGCTCAAGCAGGCCAAC
>JAJYSF010000213.1 GCA_021793715.1 Actinomycetes bacterium | reverse complement strand
CCTGGATCCCGCCCTCGATGTTGAGGTCGTGCTCTGGGTCGACGGCGAGCCGCCGCGCGAGCGCATCGACGTCGTCGTGCCGCCATACATGAAGCAGGGGGCGATGCTGCGCGCGGTCGCGGGCGTCTCACCGCGCCTCGTCCAGGCCCAGTCGATCGGCTACGACGGCGTCGCCGACGTGCTACCCGAGGGTCTCGTCTACGCGAACGCGTCGAGCGTGCACGAAACCGCGACGGCGGAACTCACCGTCGGTCTGATGGTGGCGGCACAGCGCGACATGCACGTCTTCATGCGCCAGCAGTCCGCGGGTGAATGGACTAAGCGCTGGACGCCGGGGTTGGCGGATCGGCGCGTACTGCTGCTCGGATACGGAGGCGTCGCGAAGGCCATCGCCCAGCGCCTCGTCGGCTTCGAAGTCGACGTCGTGCCCGTCGCTTCCCGCGCCCGCGACGAGGACGGCGTGCACATCCACGGCATCGACGAGCTGCCGGAGCTGCTCACGGACGCCGACATCGTCGTCAACGTGCTTCCCGGCGGCGACGCCACCCATCACCTCATCGACGACGCCGCGCTCTCGGCGCTCCCGGACGGCGCGCTCGTTGTCAACGTCGGGCGGGGCCCGACCTTCGACACCGATGCCGTCGTCGACCACGTGCGGCGCGGCCGGATCCGCTTCGCCGCAGATGTGTTCGACCCGGAGCCGCTGCCGGCCGATCACCCGCTGTGGAGTCTCGACGACGTCATCATCACGCCCCACGTGGGCGGCATGTCAGACGCGATGCGCCCCCGCATCGCGAAGCTCGTCGCCTCGCAGGCGGAGCGCATCGCGCGCGGCGAGGATCCGGTCAACGTCGTCATCCGCGGCTGAGCGCCCCACCCCGCTACACGCCGAGCCAGACCCGGATCGGGTCAACGAGGAAGTAGACCACAAACAGGATCGACACGACCCACATGAGCGGGTGGATCTCGCGGATCTTCCCACGCGCGAGCTTCACGATCACGAAGGCGATGAACCCGGCGCCGATACCGTCCGAGATCGAGTACGTGAACGGCATCACCGCGATCGTGAGGAACGCGGGGATCGCGATGTCGGCGTTCTTCCAGTCGATGCCCGCGATCTGGGTCATCATCAGGTATCCGACGAGCACGAGCGCGGGTGCGGCTGCCTCGTAGGGCACGAGCCCGACCAGCGGCGAGAACAGCGTCGCGAGCAGGAAACACACACCGGTCGTGATGGATGCGAGCCCCGTGCGCGCGCCTTCGCCGACGCCGGCGCTCGACTCGACGAACGCCGTATTGGACGACACGGATCCGACGCCACCGGCGATCGCGCCGACCGAGTCGACGAGCAGGATGCGCGTCGAGCGCGGCGGGTTGCCGTTCGCGTCGAGCAGCTTCGCTTCGCCGCCGACGGCGACCATCGTGCCCATCGTGTCGAAGAAGTCGGCGAGCATGACCGAGAACACGAGCAGCACAAGCGCGACGATGCCAATGTTCTGGAAGGAACCGAGCAGGTTGAACTGCCCGATCAGCGAGAAGTCGGGCATCGAGAAGATGCCGTCGAACGTCGGGGCGCTGTTGAAGCCGCCCGGGTTGTCTTCGGTGCGCCCCCCGATGTGCAGCGTGTTCTCGAGCGTCACGGCGAGCGCGGTCGCCACGAGGATCGAGATGAGCAGCGCGCCGCGCACCTTGCGCACGTGCAGCACGATCGTGAGGACGAGGCCGACGACGAACACGAGAACGGGGAGCGTGCCGAGGTTGCCGAGCGACAGGATCGTCGCACCGTCGCCGCTGACGACGCCGGCATTACCGAGCCCGATGAGCGTGATGAACAAACCGATGCCGACCCCGATCGCGGTCTTCAGCTCGGTCGGGACGGCACGGAACACCGCCGCGCGGAAACCCGTCAGCACGAGGATGAGGATGATGATGCCCTCGAGCACGATGACGCCCATCGCATCGGCCCACGTGACGTTCGGGATCCCGGCAATCGAGAAGGCGACCACGGCGTTGAGCCCGAGGCCCGCCGCGAGTGCGAGCGGGTAGTTGGCGATCGCGCCCATCAGGATCGACATGACGCCGGCGACGAGCGCCGTCGCCGATGCGATCATCGCGAGGTTCGGACCATCGGCGAGCGAGCCGCCGCCGAGCACCTGACCCGTACCGTCCTCAACCGTGCCGAGGATCAGCGGGTTGAGCACGACGATGTAGGCCATCGCGAAGAAGGTCACGATGCCGCCGCGGATCTCGGTGCCCACCGTCGATCCGCGCTCGGAGATCTGGAAGTACCGATCGATCGCGCCGGGGCGCTTCTTGGTCGCGGATGCGTTCACCGAGGTCATAGAAACGATGTTCCCATAGCGCGCGAGCGGTCCGCACCCGCACACTGGGCGCAGGCGGCACTTCCTGTCGCCAACATGTGTAGTATAGAGGGACAGGTACATTCACTCGAATGCACCTGACGAAGAGTTTCAGGAGGCGAATCATGGGATTCAACGACAAGGTCGCTCTCGTCACCGGTGGCGGATCGGGGATCGGCGAAGCCATCTCGAAGGAACTCGCGCGTGAGGGCGCGAAGGTCGTCGTCACCGACCTCAAGCTCGAGGCGGCGCAGCGCGTCGTCGACGAGATCACGAGCGCGGGCGGAGCCGCCGCCGCGTTCGCAGGCAACACCGCGGACGTCGACGACAGCCGGAAGGCCGTCGAGTTCGCGGTCGAGACGTACGGCACGCTCAACTACGCCGTAAACAACGCGGGCATCGGCGGCGCGCAGGCGCCGACCGGCGAGATCGACATCGAAGACTGGGATCGCGTCATCGACATCAACCTCAACGGCGTGCTCTACGGCATGCGGTACCAGATCCCCGCGATGCTCAAGGCGGGCGGCGAAGAGTCGTCCATCGTGAACATGGCGTCGATCCACGGCACCGTCGCGGCGCTCGGCAACTCTGCCTACACGGCGGCGAAGCACGGCGTCGTCGGCCTGACGAAGAACGCGGCCGCCGAGTACGGCGGCGAGGGCCTGCGCATCAACGCGGTCGGCCCCGGCTATATCGAGACCCCTCTCGTGAAGGAGTCGCTGTCGGAGGAGGCGTTCGACGCCCTCGCCGGCAAGCACCCGCTCGGCCGCCTCGGCCAGCCGGAGGAGATCGCGAAGGTCGTCCGGTTCCTGCTGTCGGACGACGCGTCGTTCGTCACCGGCGCGTATTACCTCATCGACGGCGGCTACACGACCGTCTGACGTCACCCGAAGACAAGAAACGCGCACGCCCTTCTGGGCGTGCGCGTTTCGCCGTCGTCAGCGTGAGTACTGACCGACGATGCGATTCTGCTCGATCACGGCGTCCGCGTAGTCACGCAGGAACTCCTCGCGCGTGGGCTCGCCCTCGACCGGACG
Source organism: Actinomycetes bacterium (assembly GCA_021793715.1). The sequence continues at coordinate 109 of JAJYSF010000213.1, read as the reverse complement.
ACTGAGCGCGTACACCCAGAAATAGTAGGAGTGCTCCCCGTGTCCGGGAGGAGGCAGCGGACCCGAGTATCCGGCCTCGCCCTTGGTCGTGACGCCCTCGCGTCCGGTC
>JAJYSF010000212.1 GCA_021793715.1 Actinomycetes bacterium | reverse complement strand
CTGCGCGAGCGACACCTCGGCGACGGCACGCGGATCCCCGGCGACGCGCGCGAGGTCGTCGTCGTGACAGAGGACCACGACGCCGTCGGCGGTGATGCGGCAGTCGGACTCGATGTAGTCCGCGCCGGCGGCATCGGCAGCCGCGAAAGCGGCGATCGTGTTCTCGGCGATCCCGTCACGCCGCATCTCGTCGGTGACGAGCCCACGGTGGGCGAGGATCCTGGGGTGGGCGGTGCCTGCGAAGTACGGGTGGGGTGCGTTCGCCATGGTCCGGAACGTATCATCGGCTCCCCGCAGGAGCGCTCGGCTTCGCCCCGCGACCCGCGCGTTATAGGCTCGAACGGCCCGTTCCGCACGACCACAGGAGTACCACGTGTCGACCCCGATTCCCGCCGGATCCCTCGAAGGCAAGACCGCGCTCGTGACCGGCTCCTCGCGCGGTGTCGGCGCCGACACGGCACGTCTCCTCGCGGCAGCCGGCGCGAATGTCGTGATCAACTACCGCAGCAAGGCGCCGCGCGCGGAGAAGCTCGCGGCCCAGCTCCACGAGGAGTTCGGCACCAGCACGCTCGTGGTGGGGGCCGATCTCACGGATGGCGACTCGGTCGACTCGATGATGGGCGCCGTCAAGGACGTGTTCGGCGGGATCGACCTGCTCTTCCTCAACGCCTCGGGCGGCATGGAGCAGAACATGGGCGAGGACTACGCGATGCGCCTCAATCGCGACGCACAGGTCTCGACGCTCGAGAAGGCGATTCCGTTGATGCCGGCCGGCTCGCGTGTCGTATACGTCACGAGCCACCAGGCCCACTTCATCCGCACGACGCCGACGATGCCCGAGTACGAGCCGGTCGCGTTGTCGAAGCGCGCCGGCGAAGACGCGCTGCGCGAGCGGATCCCGTCTCTCGCGGATGAGGGCATTGAGTTCGTCGTCGTCTCAGCCGACATGATCGAGGGCACGATCACCGCGACACTGCTGAACCGGTTGAATCCGGGCGCGATCGAGCAGCGCCGCGAGGAGGCCGGGTCGCTACTGAACGTCGCCGAGTTCGCCGCCGAGATCGTCAAAGCCGCGGTGGAGGAGATCCCGCCGCACAACGAGCGCATCTGCGGCGACGTGTCGAGCTTCGCGCCGACCGAGTGAACCTCGGCTGACGCGGCACGCATCTGCCGCGACGTGCCAGGCGCCACTGCGACGGTGTAACGTCGTCGCGGGCTGCACCCGCGCGATCCCTCCACGGGGTGATGCGCACGGCACGGGAGGGATGGCACGATCACGACATGCCTGATTCCGCCGTTCCCCCGCGCACCGGCTCCGCACCCACGGACGCCGATCGCGGCCGACGCTCGCGGATGCGCTCGTGGCTCACGGCGCACCCGACGAGGGCCTGGTACGGGATCAGCTCGATCGTGGCCGTCGTGCTGTACGCGATTGGAGCGCCAGTTCAGGCGGTCGCCTACGGCCTTCCCGTGATCGGCGCGCTCCTCCTCCCGGCCCTGCAGTCGGCGGCACTCGTCGCTCTGGTGAGGTTTCCCTGGGCGTCGATCGTCGTGTTCGCCGCTGCGGGAGCCGTGACGGCGCTGCGCATCCCGCCGCTGTGGTTGCCGTGGCCATGGCACGTGACCGGAATGATCGCATTCGTCGTGCTCGTCGGCGGAGCATGGGCGATCCACGGCTGGAGGCAGGGTCTCGCCGCCTACCTGGTGCCAGCGATCGCGATCTCCCTGCCGGCCGTTATCGAGACGTCCTCGCGGTCGCTCGCGACCTGGATCGTGGCGGTGTCGCTCGGCGTGATCGCGTCCGGTGTCGGCGCGCTGCTGTCTGACCGCATACGGATCGCGGGGCAGCTGTCACGCGAGCGCGCGGTGACGGAGGCGGAGACGGAACGACGGCTCGTCGCCGAGGAGCGCCAACGCATCGCTCGAGAGCTCCACGACGTCGTGGCGCATGGCCTGTCCCTCATCCAGGTCCAGGCAACCTCCGCGCCCTACCGCGTGCCGGACCTGGGTGACCGCGCGACGGACGAGTTTGCCGACATCGCCCGGGCCGCACGCACATCGCTGCAGGAGATGCGCAGTCTGCTCAGTGCCCTTCGGGGCGATGACGAGTCGGCGGACCGCGCGCCCCAGCCCACTCTCGCGGACATCGCCCGGATCGTCGCCGAGGCCGAACGGGCCGGAGCGCGGATCCGACTCGACATGCCCGAGCCACCGCCCGCGCCGACGACGGTCGCGATCGCCGCGTTCCGTATCGTGCAGGAGGCGATCAGCAACGCCGTGCGGCACGCACCGGGCGCCGCGATCCAGGTCTCTGTCGGCGCGATCGACGACGCGCTGCTGGTCGAGATCCAGAACGATGCCGCGACGACGGCTGCGGCGTCACGCTCGGGCGAGACCGGGCACGGTCTCGTCGGGATGCGCGAACGCGCCAGCCTTCTGGGAGGATCCTTTCAAGCCGGTCCAACTCCGGCTGGTGGCTTCCGCGTCTCGGCGAGCCTCCCGCTTTCCGCAGCCCCCGAACAGGAGCCCCGCCGATGACCGCGGATCGCATCACCGTCATGATCGCCGACGACCAGGCCATGGTCCGCGCGGGGTTCGCGGCGCTGCTGGACGCGCAGGGCGACATCCGCGTGATCGGGCAGGCCGAGAACGGCGTCGAGGCGGTCCGCCTCGCCCGCGAACTGCGCCCCGACGTGGTCCTGATGGACGTGCGAATGCCAGAGCTCGACGGCATTGGCGCTACGCAGCAGATCCTGCAACCAGACCGGCCGCTTCCGCACGTCCCGCGCGTGCTTATGCTCACGACCTTCGACATCGACGAATACGTCCATGAGGCGCTCCAGGCCGGCGCGAGCGGGTTCCTCCTCAAGGACGCGCTGCCCGACGAGCTGGCGCACGCTGTCCGCGTCATCGCCGCGGGGGAGGCGCTCCTCGCCCCGAGCGTCACGCGTCGCCTCATCGAGCGCTTCGCAACGTCTCGAGACGACTCGCCCTCGCGCGCTGCGCTGCACCTGAACGCGCTCACGGAGCGCGAACGCGAGGTGCTGACGGAGGTGGGGCGCGGTCTGTCCAACTCCGAGATCGCCGCCGAGCTGTTCATCGGCGAGCAGACGGTGAAGACGCACGTCAGCAGGCTGCTGCAGAAACTGCCGGCGCGCGACCGCGTGCAACTCGTGATCACGGCGTACGACGCGGGCCTCGTTGCTCCGGCCTGACGCGCATCGCAGTATCACCCCGCCGTAGGGGGTCGAATCACCCCGGCGGGGGACGCCAAGGGATGAACCGTCGACATATCTTTTCGGTGTTCGCTCACCGGAAGGACCACCATGACCGCCCCCGCACCCGCTCGCGACACCAGCATCGACCTGCTGCGCGCCGTCTGCACGATCGTCGTCGTCGCCCTCCATGCGACGATGGCGGGCGTCATTGTCTCCGGCGGCGAGGTCGCCCTGGTCAACGCGCTCGAGCAGCCCTGGTTCTGGCCGGCCTCGTGGCTCGTCCAGATCA
>JAJYSF010000211.1 GCA_021793715.1 Actinomycetes bacterium | reverse complement strand
GACCATGCAGCGGGAGGCTCCGGCGACGTGTCGCCGGACGCGGTTCGGCGCGTCGCGATCGCGGAGGTGCGGCGCCACAACGACTACGCGCTCGCGCGCGGCAGTCGCACGCTCGACGACGCCTCGATCGACCGCGTCGTCGCCGCGGTGGCCGGGTACGGACCCCTGCAGCGGCTCTTGGACGACCCGGAGATCGAGGAGATCTGGATCAACGCGCCCGATCGTATCTTCATCGCGCGCGACGGGATCTCCGAGCGTCTCGACCTGACCCTCACGGCCGAGCAGATTCGCGACGTGGTGGAGCGCATGCTTCATCAGGCCGGGCGGCGCATCGACGTCAGTCAGCCCTTCGTCGATGCGTCCCTGCCCGACGGGTCACGCCTGCACGTCGTCCTGTCGGGTATCGCTCGGCGGCACTGGGCCGTGAACATCCGCAAGTTCCTGCGCGGCGTCGGCACGCTCGATCGCCTCGTGGAACTCGGATCCCTGCCGGCCGACACGGCGCGGATGCTGGCGCACGCGATGCGAGACGGACAGTCGATCATCGTGTCGGGCGCGACGCACGCCGGCAAGACGACCCTTCTCGGTGCGCTCGTGTCGGCCTGCCGACCCGACCAGCGGATCGTGACGGTCGAGGAGACATTCGAGCTGTCGATCGATGCTCCCGACCTCGTCGCGATGCAGGGGCGTCAGCCGAGTCTGGAGGGCACCGGGGAGATCACGCTGCGCCGCCTCGTGAAGGAATCGTTGCGCATGCGTCCCGACCGGCTCGTCGTCGGCGAAGTCCGAGACGCCGAGGCCCTCGATCTCGTCCTCGCGCTCAACACCGGCCTGCCGGGCGCCGCGACCATCCATGCGAACTCAGCCGCCGACGCGCTCGTGAAGCTCTCGTCCCTCCCGCTGCTGGCGGGGCGCAACATCGATCGCGACTTCGTCCTGCCGGCAGTCGCCTCCTCCGTCGATCTCGTCGTGCACTGCGCACGGTCCGCGGACGGTTCGCGGCACGTCGCGGAAGTCGCGGCGCCGACGGGCCAGATCGACGGCGGCGTGCCGGTGACGCGCACGCTGTACCGCGCCACCCCGACCGACCCCGTGCCGAGCAGGCCGCTGCGACGCTCGGAGCGCGCGGCATGACCGTCCTGCTGGGGGCGACGCTCGCGGCCGGGCTGCTGCTCGCCGCGGCGCCGTGGCTGTGGCCGCGCGCGACTCCGACGCCGCGCGGCGACGGACCGGGAGCCCTCGCGCGTCGCGCTGCCGTGCTGCTCGAATCAGCCGGCTACGCGACGCTCGCCCCGCGCGTTCTCGCGGTCGCCATCGCCGCGTGCGCTCTCGTCGCGAGCGCCGTCGTCTGGCTCGTCACCGCGACCGTCGCGCTCACGGCCCTGGCTGCCGTCGCGGCGGCGTGCGCCCCCGTCGTCTGGCTGCGGGCCCGCGCTTCGAAGCTCGTTCGCGAGCGCCGCGCGATGTGGCCGGACGTGTGCGATCTCCTCGTGGGATCCGTGCGCGCGGGCCTCTCCCTTCCCGACGCGGTGTCGTCCCTCGCCGGATCGGCGCCGCCCGCCGTCCGAGGCGGCTTCGCGCGGTTCGAACGCGACATGCGACAGTCGGGTCACTTCCCCTCGAGCCTCGACCGCCTCAAGCAGGCGCTGGCCGACCCGATGGCAGATCGCATCATCGAGACGCTGCGGATGGCGCGAGAGGTCGGCGGCACCGAACTCGTCCCCGTGCTCCGCGCGCTGTCCGCATCGATCCGGTCCGACGCCGCGCTGCGAGGCGAGGTGGAATCCAAGCAGTCCTGGACGAAGGGCGCCGCGATCCTCGGCGTCGTCGCCCCCTGGGCCGTGCTCGTCCTCCTGTCACTCCGGCCGGCCGCGGCGTCGGCCTACGGCTCACCGGGCGGGATCGCGCTCATCCTCGTCGGAGCTGCCGTATCGCTCGTCGCGTACCGTGTCATGCTGCGCGTCGGACGCCTCCCCGAGCCAAGGCGGTGGTTCGCGTGATCCACCCGACCGACGTCGCGCTCTCCGTACTCCTCGGCGGCGCGCTCGGGACAGGCCTGTGGTGCATCGCCGCGGCCGCTCCCGGATGGCGGGCGCCGACCCTCGTCGTGCGCATCGCCCCGTACATCCGCGACGTGACGGATCCCGCCGGCACGACGCTGCCCGAGACGATCGCGGATCCGACCTTCGCGCTCGCGGGCGGCATACGCACGGCGTGGCGACGCGCACAGCGCCGGTTCGCGACGATCGCGGGCCGGTCCGAGGCGGTCGAACTCCGACTCGCGCAGGCGGGGCGTGGGCACGACGTCGCGGCGTTCCGCGGCAACCAGCTCGCCTGGGCGCTCGCCGGGGGAGCGATCGCCAGCGCACTCGTCCTGCTGCTCGTCGCGACGGATCGATTCTCCGCGCCGGCCCTCGTGCTGCCGGTGGTCGGCGTCGTCGGCGGATTCATCGCTCGCGACGTCGCCCTCACCTCTCGGGCGCGGGCCCGCGTCGCGCGGATCGAAGAGGAACTGCCGACCGTGCTCGAGTTCCTCTCGCTGTGTCTCGCGGCCGGCGAAGGGATCCTCGGCAGCGTCCGCCGGGTCGCGACAGTCGGCAGCGGGGAGCTCACCGCGGAACTGCGCGCCGTGACGATCGACGTCGACACCGGCACGCCCCTCACCGACGCGCTTACGACGATGGCTCATCGGCTCCGGGCCCCGGTGCTGACGCGCGCGTGCGACCACGTCGTCGCCGCGATCGAACGCGGCTCGCCGCTGGCCGACACGCTGCAGGCGCAGGCGGCCGATGCACGGGACGACGCCAAGCGCCGCCTCATCGAGACCGCCGGCCGCAAGGAGATATTCATGCTGTTGCCGGTCGTGTTCGGGCTGCTGCCCCTCTCGGTTCTGTTCGCGATCTTCCCCGGCGTGACGATGCTGCAGTTCGGATTCTGACGACCCGTAGAAAGGAAGACACATGTTCAGATCTCTCGCCCGCGCCGCTCGGCGCGCGCCCCGACGGATCCGCACCGCGTTCGGCGAGGTGCGTGATGAGGAACGCGGAGACATCCCGGGCTGGGTGCTCGTGACGCTCATGACTGCCGCGATCGTCGTCGCCATCTGGCTACTCGCCGAACCGGCCCTGCGCGGTCTGTTCGAAGACGCGATGAACCGCGTCACCGGCCTGTGACGGTGCGGCACGCCGCCGAGCGCGGTTCTGCGCCCGTCGAGTTCATCCTCGTCGGACTGCTGCTGTCGGCCCTCACCCTCGCCGTGCTCCAGTTCGGGCTCGCCGCCTACACCCGCAACGTCGTGCAGGATGCCGCGGTCGAAGCGGCGTTCCATGCGGGCCTCGCCGACACGTCCGACGCCGACGCCGAGCAGCGTGCGCGCGACGTGGTCACGCGGGCGCTGGGCCGCGACGTCGTCGACCGAGCGTTCATCACGCCCTCGACGCACGCCGGGGTGCGTCTCGTTTCCGTCGAGCTCGCGGCGACATATCCGCTCGTCGGGCTCTTCGGGATCCCGGCAGGAAGC
>JAJYSF010000210.1 GCA_021793715.1 Actinomycetes bacterium | reverse complement strand
TCGTGTCAACCTGATGTCGGCAGCGACTCGCTCGCACGCAGTCGGGCGGTGACGGTGACCTCTCCGGTCGGGGGAGCGGGAACCGCCTCGGCGCCGCCCTCGTACGCCGGCGGAACCCAACCGCGATCGATCGCGAGGATCCGACCGTCGTCGAGCTGAAGCGGCACGATGACCTCGTAGGCGCTGGTGCCGCCCTCGGCGCGATTGCGGGCCAGCAGTTGGTCATCGGCGAGATACTCACCGGTGACCACGACGGGATGCCACTCATCACCGGGATCGAAGTCGTCGGTTCCCGACATCAGCTCGCTCAGCGGCACGGGATCGGCGTCGTAGTTGTTCGTGATCAGCGCGTTCGACGCGTCACGCAGTTCGCCGCGTGCGAACTGCCACGACGCGAGGAACGCGCACGCGACCGCGAACAGGATCGCGACGAGGACGTAGACGCTCCACCGCGCGCTGCGCGGCCATGCCCTCATCGGGGACCCTCGGGAAGATCGACATCGGATCCGTCAGTGACGCCGTCGACGAGGCGCACGGGAAACGCGCGGGACGCGAGAAAGTCGTGCAGGTAGTCGGCGTGCTCCCCGCACGCGAGCCAGACTTTGCGCCGGTCCGAGGCGTGGATCTTCGGGTTGCGCCAGACGACGCTCATCTCGGCGGGCGCTCGGCATTCCGCGCGCGCACACTGGGGGGAATCCGGGGCGAAGCCGAGGATCATCGTTCGTCACTCTCTTCGTCAGCGTGGGGCGCGCTCGTGGAGGAGTCCTCGGAGGAGCCGCCGAGCCGGATCACGTGCGGGCCTTCCGACGGGTCAGCTGGCGTCGCGCCGGGCTCGATCGCGCGCGTCGGGCTCACGGCGGTGGTCGTGCCGCGCGCGTTCGCCTGATTCGCGAAGACGACGGCAATGTACGGCAGCACGATCGCCCCGACACTGAAGAGGGCCGTCTGCCACCCCCACGGCTGGACCGCGAAGGCGAGCACCAGGCACACGGTGCGGATGACCATCGTGAGCACGTACTGCTTCATGCGCGCCGTCTCGTCGTCCTGCGGTGATCTGCCGATCGACGTCGCGGACTGAGCGGGGCGGGTGTGCTTCCTCACGATGCTTCCATTCTAGGCGCCGTGGCGCACACGAGAGCGGCCCGCACCCCCGACGGTGATCGGGGGTGCGGGCCGCTCTGGCGGTGACTCAGTAGGCGCCGAGAACGCCGAAGCCCGTGGCGATCGCGCCGAAGACGGCGACGATCAGGATGCCGATGATGATGCTCACGCCGATCAGGATGTACCCGATGATGAGGCCGGTCAGCGCCATCCCGCGTCCGCCTCCGCCACGCTTCTTGATCTGCGACAGGGCGATGTGGCCGAAGACCACGGCGAGGATCGCCGAGATCGGCGCGAGAATGCTGAGCACGCTCCCGATGACGGGGACGAGCGAAAGGATCCACGCCGCGGGCGAGACGAGCGACGAGATCAGCGCGGTGAGCGCGAGCGGGTTCGTCTGCTGCTGCGGTGCCACGCCGTACGACGACGGAGCCTGCGGCGGCTGGTAGGCGGGCGGCTGCGGCTGTTCGAACTGCGACATGTGATTTCTCTCTCCCCGACGTGTCGTGTTCGGCCAGTCTAGCCTGGCGCTGCGGCGCGTCGCACGGGGGACACCCCGTCATCTAGGGTGGGGACCGGCCGAATCGGAACACCCCAGGAGCACCCATGAACGCACCAGCCACGCCGGACCACGTCGCCCTCGTCACCGGCGGGAACCGCGGTATCGGGCGGGCGATCGCCGAGCGTCTCGTGCGGGACGGCTATCGCGTCGCCGTGACGGCGCGATCGGGCGAGGGGCCCGAGGGAACGCTGACCGTTCGCGCGGACGTGAACGACGGTGCGTCGCTGGACGCCGCCGTGGCACAGATCGAAGCGGAGCTCGGCCCGGTGACGACGATCGTCGCGAACGCGGGAGTGACGAAGGACACGCTGCTGATGCGGATGAGCGACGACGACTTTGCGAGCGTCGTCGACACCAACCTCGGCGGCGCGTTCCGCACCGTCAAGCGCGCGATCCGATCGATGCTGCGCGCGAAGCGCGGCCGGATCATTCTCATCTCGAGCGTGTCGGGGCTGTTCGGTGTGGCCGGGCAGGCGAACTACTCGGCCTCGAAGGCGGGCCTCGTGGGCTTTGCACGCGCGATCACGCGCGAGCTGGGCGGCCGGGGCATCACAGCGAACGTCGTGGCGCCGGGGTTCATCGAATCCGACATGACGGCGGAGCTCGACGAGAAGACGCAGAAGACGTACCAGACGCAGATCCCCGCGGGACGTTTCGGATCGGCCGACGAGATCGCCGGCGTCGTCTCGTGGCTCGCGAGCGATGACGCCTCCTACATCTCCGGTGCGGTGATCCCCGTCGACGGCGGCCTCGGCATGGGGCACTGATGCGGGAGACGCCTCCACAAATCAGGGGAGGAGCGGGATGATCTCGCGCAGGTCGACGGGACCGATCGCGACGTTCGCCGCGCGCCGGACGGCCGGCTTCGCGTTGAAGGCGATGCCGAGCCCTGCGCGTGCGATCATCTCCAGATCATTCGCTCCGTCGCCGACCGCGATCGTCCGGTGGGGCGCGATCCCCGCTTCGTCCGCCCACGCCGCGAGCTGATCGGCCTTCGCGGTCGCGTCGACGATCGCGCCGTCGACCTCGCCGGTCAGCGCGCCGTCGCGCGCGACGAGACGATTCGCGCGCCACATGTCCACGCCGAGTGTGGGGGCGAGATCGTCGAGGATCTCGTGGAACCCGCCGGAGACAACACCGACGATGCCGCCGCGGGCATGAACGGCCGACGTGAGATCGGTGACGCCGGGGGTCGGTTCGATCCGCGCACGTACGCGTGAAAAGGACGCGAGAGGGACACCCGCGAGTTCGCGGACCCGCCCACGAAGGCTCTCGGCGAAGTCGATCTCGCCGCGCATCGCGGCCTCGGTCGCGGCGGCCACTTCGGCACCGCGCCCCGCCTCGTCGGCGATGAGCTCAATGACCTCGTTGCGGATCAGAGTGGAATCGGCGTCGAGCACGACGAGAAAACGCGCAGTCACAACGATGAGCGTACTGAAGTTCGGTCGGTAGGATCACGCATATGACCTCCGTGCTCGAGATGAAGGATGTCGTCGTGCGCCGAAACGGGCGCCATATCGTCGACGGCGTGTCCTGGACAGTGAACGACGACGAGCGCTGGGTCATTCTCGGACCGAACGGTGCGGGGAAGACGACCCTCCTCCAGATCGCCGACACCATGATGTTTCCGACCTCGGGAACCGTCGACGTGCTCGGTGAACGTCTCGGTAAGACCGACGTGTTCAGCCTGCGCCCTCTCATCGGCTTCGCGTCGACAGCGCTGGCGCGCCGGATCCCCGCCGACGAGAGCGTCCTCAACGCGGTGCTAACGGCCGCCTACTCCGTGATGGGCCGCTGGAACGAACAGTACGAGAACATCGACGAACGCCGCGCGCTGCGCGTGCTTGCCGAGTGGAGG
>JAJYSF010000209.1 GCA_021793715.1 Actinomycetes bacterium | reverse complement strand
CGGACAATTCTTCGTGATCTGCTCGGATCTCGGCGAATTTTGCGACGCTCGCCGAACGAGATGGCGAGACCGAGGCCGTTCACCTCAGGCGGTGAGCGGGATGTCGTCGCCCGGGTGGATCGCGTGGGCCTCGAGGCCGGGGTCGGTGCAGAGCGCGCGGACGAGATCCGGCGCGCCCGCGACGATGGTCGAGTCTGCGTCGATCTCGGTGACGAGCACCCACGCGCGATCCGCCGGCCAGATGAGGCTCGGCGAGCGCGTGTACTCGCCCTCGTGCCACGGCACGTTGCTCGGCCACGACGGATCCGCCCATGCGGTCGGTGCCGCTCGGAACAGCACGTGCCCGCGGTCGGGAAGCTCGAGGCGCGGTCCGCGCGAGATCTCGTCGTCGAGGATCCCCGGGTGCCAGGTCTTCTTGCGGAACACGTTGTTGAAGGCGTCGCGATAGCTCTCGCGCAGCATGCTGGCGTGATGTGCGTCCGTGGCGTAGGCCGCGCTCAGGCCGACGTTCGATCCTCGGGTGCCGAGGAACCCGAGGAGGCCGCCCCACCCTTCCCAGATCGCGGCGTACCCGTCGTCAGGAGTCGACGTGTGGGCCGCGAGGTGTGCTCCGATGCCAGCGAGAACGTCGGGTTCGATGAGCCCCTGTTGTGGGGCGAGGTAACGCCACCCGTCCGCGTCGATCGGCGACTCGTTCGGGGGATCCGTCTGCGCGACGAGGTGCCATGCCGCGGCGCCATGCATCTCGGTGCCGAACGCGGCCGCGGCATCGCTCCACGCGATCCGCTCGACGTCGACCTCGCGTCCCTGTAGCTGCTCCCAGCCGTCGAGGTCGCCCTCCGCGGGCCAGGCCGCGCCGACGGGACGTTCGCGATACGCGGGGTGAAACACGCGCGCGTACGCGGGGAAATCGGTCGGTACGAAGTGGTGCAGCGTCCATGCGCTCTCGAGCCGATCGCGGATCCAGTCACCGGCCGCCACATCGCTCGTCCACTCCATGCGGCCAGCGTACGCGAGCGCCCCACCGCGGCGACGTGCCATAACCGCCGAGAAGTCAGGCGCATCGGATCCTTGTTGACGAGTGGTCGTTGCCTCAGGCTGCGGTGGCGGGGTACTCGTTGAGTGCTTGGGCGGGGAGCTTCAGACTGAGGGTGGGCATGGCACGGAGTCAGCCGGGTCGCGCGCGGCGGTATCGCCCGGGCGACTCGCCGTGAAAGCGTTTGAACGCTTTCGCGAACGCGAATTCCGACGCGTAGCCGACGCGCGGCGCGACGGTGACGAGCGGATCCGATCCCTCGCGCAGCAGGCGCGCAGCGGTCGTCATGCGCCATCGCGTCACGTAGGCGCCAGGCGGCTCGCCGACGAGGGCGCGGAACCGGTCGGCGAACGTCGATCGCGACATCGTGGCGTGCGCGGCGAGGGATGCGACGGTCCAGTCGTGGGCGGGATCCCGGTGGATGGCCGTCAGAGCGCGTGATATCTGCGGATCCGAGAGGGGCGTGGAGACGCCGGAATTGCCCGTCGCAAGCGCGGCGCGCAACAGGTAGATGAGCGTGGCATCGATGAGAGACGCCACGGCGCCCTCGGCACCCGGATGCCGATCGCGGATCTCTGCGTGAAGCAGGTCGATCGTCGCGGCAAGCCCCGGCGCGGCGTTGTGGGACGTGTTCAGGTGAATCACCTCCGGCAGATTGCGCAGGAGCGGGTGCGTGCCGAAACCGTCGAGGAGATAGGCGCCGCAGATGAGGCGGGAGAGCGGCCCTTCGCCCGGAAGGACGGCGCGCGAGATCGGTCCGTCATGGTTCTCGAGGTCGCTGCTGAAGTCGATCGTCGTGCGGCCGGGCGCATCCGAGAGATTGTGAGATCGCGGCGCGGGCATCAGCACGATGTCGCCGGCGGTGAGCTCTCTCGGCGCGGTGTCATCGACCGTGAGCCACGCGGATCCCGTGAGCACGATGTGGAACACCACCCCGACGGGGTTCCGAAAGCGCAGCCCCCAGGGGCGGTGGCCGACCGTCTCGGCAGCAACCGCCTGCCCCGTGCGAAAGGCCCTCAGCACGTCCGCGAGTACATCCACGGTGGTGACGATAGTCGACGGTCAGACGAACAGACATGAAAACCAGAGAATCAGCCATCGAAACTCCGACGTCTGCTTCCTACGCTCGATCGCGTACGAACTATTCGACAGCAATGTGAGGAAAAGACATGGACGTTGCAGTGATCGGGGCAACAGGAAAGGTCGGTCGGCGCGTGGCAACTCGACTCGCGCAGCAGGGCGTGAGCGTGCGCGCCGCATCGAGGCGCCCCGAGGGCCCGGCAGAAGGGATCCGCGGGGTGCGGTTCGACTGGACGGATCCGAGCACGTGGCGCGATGTCGCCGAGGGAGCCGACGCGATCTTCGTCGTGGGGCCGATTGCGCAGCCGGATCCGGGGCGCACGCTGGGCGACTTTCTCGCGGTGAGCGATGCGCCGAGCGTCGTGCTTCTCTCGAGCCTCGCCACCGAACCCGGGGACGGGTCGCCCAACGGCGCCATGGAGGAGGCTGTCGTCGAATCGGGCAAGCGCTGGACGATTCTGCGGGCGAGCTGGTTCATGCAGAACTTCTCGGAGAACCCCGCGTTCACGCGGATGCTTGCGGAGCGCGACGAGATCCCCGCCGCCGTCGGAGACGTCGCCATCAGTTTTGTCGACACGGGAGACATCGCCGACATGGCCATCGCAGTACTGACGGATCCGCGCTGGGAAGGCCGCGCGTATGGCGTGACTGGCCCCGAGGCGCTGACTCTCACGGACGCGGCGGAGCACCTGAGCAGGGGCCTCGATCGGCGGATCACGTACGAGAACCGTTCCCCACGAGAGGCCGCGGAGGTCATCACGGCGACCGGCGTGCCAGAACCCGTCGTCGCGGTGCTCGGGTTCGTCGACAGCGTGACGAGGACCGGGGCGTTCGCGCCCGTGTCAGACGACGTTCGCGCGGTGCTGGGCCGGCCGCCCGCGACGTTCGCCGATTACGCCGCGTCGCTCGAGGTGTGAGGGGAAGTCGGCTGCGTCCTGCATGGCGGCGTGCGCGGTGCCGTAGCGGCGGAGATGCGCCCGATCTGCGGATCTTCTAGCCACGTCGTCATTGCCTCAGGCTGCGATGGCGAGGTACTCGTTGAGTGCGCGGGCGGGGCTTCAGGCTGAGCGTTCGGTCAGGTAGTCGCGCAGGATGCGCGCGTGATTGACCTCGGGATCCTTCGCGCCGTACACCAGCGTGACGACGTCGTGCTCCTTGATGAGGTTGCGCAGCTCGTCGACGGCGGGGTTGTCGTCGAGTTCTGAGCGGTACCGCTTCGCGAACTCCTCCATCCGTGCGGGGTCGTGATCCCACCAGGTGCGCAGGTCGGGCGACGGGGCGATCTCCTTCAGATGCTCGTCCAGCGCAGCACGCTTCTTCGAGACGCCGCGTGGCCAGAGCCGGTCGACCAGTACACGGCAGCCGTCCGCCTTCGCCGCGTCGTCATACGCTCGCTTGAGCCGCACGTCGC
>JAJYSF010000208.1 GCA_021793715.1 Actinomycetes bacterium | reverse complement strand
GCGAGGGTGGATCCGTTCTGCCGCGCGACCGCCGTGCGAGGATAGGCTGTGCGCAGCGTAGCGACCCCGCCGGCGGTGTTGAGGAGCAGACACATCCCATGATCGAGTTCCGACACGTATCCAAGCAATTCCCGGATGGAACGACCGCTGTCACCGATGTCGACCTCGTCGTACCCTCGCGCAAGACGACCGTCCTCGTCGGCTCGTCCGGCAGCGGCAAGACGACGCTCCTGCGGATGGTCAACCGCATGGTCGAGCCGACGAGCGGCTCCATCGCGATCGATGGCGAGGACATCGCCGACGAGTCTCCTGTGGCACTGCGGCGCCGCATCGGCTACGTGATGCAGAACTCCGGTCTGATGCCGCACTTCACCGTCGCCGACAACATCGCGACCGTGCCGCGGTTGGTCGGGCGCACCCGGCGCGCTGCGCGTGAGCGCGCGCTCGAGCTCATGGAGATCGTCGGGCTCGACGCGCACATGGCCGACCGCTACCCGAACCAGCTCTCCGGCGGACAGCAGCAGCGCGTCGGTGTCGCGCGCGGGCTCGCCTCGGATCCGAACATCCTGCTCATGGACGAGCCGTTCGGTGCCGTCGATCCGATCGTGCGCGCGGAACTGCAGCAGGAGCTCATCCGGCTCCAGGCCGAACTCGACAAGACCGTCATTTTCGTCACGCATGACATCGACGAGGCCTTCCTCCTCGGCGATCAGGTCGTGATCCTCGCCGAGGGCGCCCGCGTCCTGCAGGTGGGATCGCCGAGCGAGATCATCGAGGCTCCGGCCGACGACTTCGTCTCGGCGTTCATCGGCGCCGACCGCGGGAAGCGTGCGCTGCGCATCAAGCAGACGCCCGCAGGTCCCGTTCTCGTCGACGGCGAGGGCCGCACGCAGGGGACTCTCGTCGAGGACGGCACGTGAGATGGGCTGGGCTCTCGACAACCTGCCGCTGATCGGCTCGCTCGCGGTCGATCACCTCCGGCAGAGCGTCATCGCCATCGTCGGTGCGTTCCTGTTGTCGCTGCCGCTCGGGTGGGCGGCCTGGCGTTATCGCCGAGCGCGCGCGATCCTGCTCACCGCCTCGGGTCTGTTGTACACGATTCCGTCCCTCGCGCTGCTGCTGATCCTGCCGCTCGTCGCCGGGTTCCCCGCGACGAGCGAGACGAACCTCATCCTCGCCCTGATCCTCTACGCGATCGCGATCATGGTTCGCGCGGTCACCGAGGGGCTCGACTCGGTCGACCCGGCGGTCCGCGAGGCTGCGACGGCCGTCGGATACGGGGGAGGGCGGCGCTTCTGGGCGGTCGACCTGCCGCTCGCCGGTCCGGTCATCCTCGCCGGCGTGCGCGTCGCGGCGGTGAGCACGATCTCGCTCGCCACGGTGGGGATCCTCGTGGGCGTGACGAACCTCGGATACCTTTTCACGAACGGGCTGCAGCGCCGCATCGTCGCCGAGATCCTGGCCGGACTCATCGCCGTCGCGCTCGTGGCCCTCCTCGTGGATGCGCTCCTCGTCATCGCCCGCCGCGTGCTGCTGCCGTGGGAGCGCCGCGCCCGTCTGGGATCCGAGCGCGTGGGAGCGGCATCATGACGCTCCTCACCGATGCGATCGCCTGGATCTTCGCCTCCGAGCAGTGGAGCGGCGACGGCTCTCTACTCATCCTCCTTCTCGAGCAGCTGTGGCTCACGGCCGTCGGCGTCGTCGCCGCGGCGATCATCGCCGTGCCCGTCGGCTGGCTGATCGGACACACTGGTCGCGGCCGCGAGATCGCCGTCGGACTGACGGGTGCCGCACGCGCCATTCCGTCGTTCGGTCTGCTCCTGCTGCTCGTGCTGCTGTTCGGCGTGCTGCACAAGCCGGAGGCGGCGATCGTGACGTTCGTGATCCTCGCCGTGCCGTCGTTGCTCGCGGGCGCGTACGCGGGGCTGGAGGCGATCGACCGTCAGACGGTCGGAGCCGCGCGCGCGGTCGGGATGTCGGAATGGCAGATCTTTTTCCGCGTCGAGCTTCCCCTCAGTCTTCCGCTGCTGATCGGCGGCCTCCGGTCCGCCACGCTCCAGGTCGTCGCGACCGTGACGATCGCCGCGTACGTCAATCTCGGCGGGCTCGGCATGCCGATCATCACCGGGCTCGCGCTGCGCCGTTACGACATGGTGCTCGGGGCGGCGATCCTCGTCGCCCTGCTCGCCCTCGCCATCGATGGCGTCCTCGCTATCACCCAACGCTTCGCGACCCCGCGCGGGGTGCGCGCTGGGCGCGGCACCGTCCGTCGCAAACGTCGTCGGCCCGCCGCGTCCGCCAGACAACACACGTCAGCCTGACCGAAAGGGATCCCATGAACGTGAAACGCATCCTGCCCGTCGCCGCGGCGCTCGCGGCCGCGAGCCTCCTCACCGCCTGCGCGGCGGACGACCCCCTCGCCGACCCCGAGACGGGCGGCGACGAGGCGGCCGGATCCATCGTCGTCGGCTCACAGGCCTACTACTCGAACGAGATCATCGCCGAGATCTACGCGCAGGCACTCGAGAACGCCGGGCACGAGGTGGATCGGCAGTTCACCATCGGCGAGCGCGAGGCCTACATGCCGGAGGTCGAGAGCGGGGCGATCACCCTGTTCCCCGAATACACCGGCAACCTGCTGCAGTACCTCGATTCCGAGACCACCGCGCGATCGGCCGATGACGTGTACGCGGCGCTGGAAGAGGCGCTGCCGGACGGTCTGACCGCGCTCGACCAGGCCGAGGCCACGGACCAGGATTCCTACACCGTGACACGTGCGTTCGCCGACGAGCACGACCTCGCCTCGATCGCCGATCTCGCGGACGTCTCTGGGTCACTCACCCTCGGCGGTCCGCCCGAGCTGGCGGAGCGCCCGTATGGGCCGTCGGGGCTGGAGAGCGTCTATGGCATCGAGGTCGACTTCTCGGCAACCGGTGACACCACGGTCGAGGACCTGCTCGCGGGCACGATCGACGTCGCCAACGTGTTCACGGCGGATCCCCGGATCCAGACGGAAGACCTCGTCGTGCTCGAGGACCCGGAATCGCTGATCCTCGCCTCGAACGTCGTCCCGATCGCGAGCACGGCGATCGCCGACGAGATCGCGTCGACGATCAACGAGGTCAGCGCCGCGCTCACGCCGGACGCCCTGGTCGCGCTCAACGTCGCCAGCAGCGTCGACGAGAAATCGTCGCCCGACGTCGCCGAGGAATGGCTGGCCTCGAACGGCATCGGCGGCTGACGCCGCGCCGATGCTGTGACATCCCGTGACGCGCGCGGAGGCCGCGGACTCGAGGAGGCGTTAGCGTCGAAGACATGCAGCTCGACGACTCTGACCTCGGTGACGGCCTCAAGGTCGTGTTCCGCGATCACCCCGCCGCGGTGACCCTCATCACGGCGATCACGCCCGCCGGCCCCGTCGGCCTGACGGCATCGAGTCTCGCCTCGGTCGCCGTGGATCCGCCCGCGGTGTCGTTCTCGGTGACCCGGGCGACCGGCACCGCGGGCGCGCTCCTCGGGGCCAGCACGAT
>JAJYSF010000207.1 GCA_021793715.1 Actinomycetes bacterium | reverse complement strand
GCACACGCCGAGTGCGTGCGCTCTCCCACATCCGATCCGGGTGTGGTGGCTGCCTGCGCGCCATGACGCGCAAACCATGAAAGTCTACCGGATCCAGTGGATCGCGGTTCTCAGGATTCTGCGGGTGAGTAGGTATCGACGATCCGCTGCCCCAGCGCGCGCAGCGCGTCGCGCACCTCGGGCGGCTCGATGACCTCCGCGACCGTCGCCCAGGCCGCGATCTGCTCCGCGAGGGCATCCGCGCGGTGAGCGCTCACCTCGACCGTCGACCGCGGGTCGGATCCGCTCTCGGGCCCGGGATCCTGCAGCCGCGCCTGTGCGCCGAAGCGGTCGAGCAGCGCCTTCACGGCCCACGGTTCGACGCGCAGCCTCGCGCGTACGGATCCGCGCAGGCTCTCGACCCGCGCGACCATGCGGTCCCATTCCGCCGTCGGCTCGAAGTCGGCGGGCGCGACCCCGCGCTCGGCGAGCGTCTCGAGCCCGCGGATCCGGTCGACGCGGTAGGTGCGCAGGCGGTCGCGGTCGGCGACGCCCTCGTCCGTCACCGCGGGCGCCGCGAGCAGGTACCAGCGCGCCCCGCGGCTGCCGACGATGAGCGGCACGAGCTCGACATCGACGTCGCCTCGCGAACCCGCGTACGCGATCCGGATCCGCCGTTCGCGTGCGATCGCGCGCTGCAGTTCGGCGACAGCGGGCGGATCCGTGTCGTCGCCCGTGGCGCCCCAGGGCGCGTCACGCACGGTGGCCGCAGCAACGCGCTCGGCGCCCGCGCGGAACGGCTCCGGCATCGCGCGAACGAGCTTGCGGACTGCGGCGGCGCGTTCAGGATCCGTCGCGCGACTCTGCGTGAGTCCGATCAGCAGCGACGTGACCTCGACCTCGGTCAGGCCGGTGAGATCCGTGCGGGCACCGCCGATGAGGCGCCAGCCGCCGCCGCGTCCGCGCGTGGGATAGATCGGGACGCCCGACATCGCGAGCGCCTCGAGGTCGCGACGCGCCGTCGGGACGGAGACCTCGAGCTCGGTCGCGAGCTCCGCAGCCGTAATCCTCTGGCGTCCCTGGAGGAACAGGAGCGCCTGGATCAGACGATCGGCACGAATTTCTCGACCTCATTTCTGAAGTGATCAGAAGGTGATCACTTTGAGGTCGAGCATAGAACACATACCGACAACGAAGGAGACACCATGTTCCGTGGTCTTGCCAATCTGAATCTCGTCGCCGAGGACATGCCCGCCGCGATCGAGTGGTACACGACGGTGTTCGAGGAGCCACCGTACTTCGTCCGCCCCGAGACCGGGCCGGCGCAGTACGCCGAGTGGCGCTTCGGCGATGACGACGACGAGTTCGCCCTGATGGACGCGCGGTTTCGTGCCGTCCTCCCCCGGCCAGGCGGGGCGCTCGTCAGCATGCACGTCGACGACATCCGGTCTTCCGTCGACCGGCTGCTCTCGCTCGGTGCGCGAGCGGAGGATCCCATCACCCAGCGCGGCGAGGGATGGTGGTCGGCGTCGGTCAGCGACCCGTTCGGGAACCTGGTCGGCCTGATCCAGAGCCCCCACTGGGCGGGGCAGCACGCCGCGTGACGCCGGAGAACGGACGACGCCCCGCCTCTCGAAGAGGCGGGGCGTCGTCTCGCGAAGCCGACGGGCTCGATCAGGTCATCTTGGTGACCTGGTCGAACGACAGCTCGACCGGAGTCTCGCGCTCGAAGAGCGACACGAGAACCGTGAGCTTGCCGCTGGCGGCGTTGATCTCGCTGATGGTTCCGGGCAGGCCGGCAAACGAGCCGTCCTTGATGGTGATCGTCTCGCTGACCTCGAAGTCGATCTCGGCCGGGATCGACCGCTGGGCGTTCGTCTCCTTCGCCTTTGCGTCGCCCGCGGCAGCCTTCTCGGCCTCCTTGAGCTCGGCGAGGGGCTTGAGCATGTTGAACGCCTCATCGAAGCGCAACGGCGCGGGGTTGTGCGCGTTGCCGACGAAGCCCGTCACGCCCGGCGTGTGGCGCACGACCGACCAGGTGTCCTCGTTGAGCTCCATACGCACGAGCACGTAGCCCGGCACACGCACGCGCGTGACCATCTTGCGCTGGCCGTTCTTGATCTCGACGACATCTTCCATCGGCACTTCGACCTGGTAGATGTCTTCCTCGACCTCGAGCGTCGACTTACGCTGCTCGATGTTGGCCTTCACCTTGCGCTCGAACCCGGCGTAGGAGTGGATGACGTACCACTTGCCCTCGAGCGTGCGCAGCTCGGCCTTGAACTCGGCGTAGGGGTCGACCTCTTCTTCGGACTCAGCCTCTTCTTCGGAGCCTGCGGACTCGTCGGCGTCGGTCGCCTCGTCAGCGGCCGTCGTGTCCTCGGCGGCCGTCGTGTCGCCATGTTCGGCGGAGTCGTCGCTCAGCACCTCAGCGGCTGCCTCGGCCTCCGAGGTCTCATCAATTTCGAGTGCGTCGTTCACGATCGCGTCTGCCTCCGGGTCTGCGATGGAGATGCCCTCGTCGGCGGTGTCGTCACCCTCGCCGTCGATGTGCATCGCCCTGTGTTCGGCGGCGTCGCTCGCCTTCTCGTTGCCAGCGAGCACGTTGCCCGTCTGGGCTTCGTCTTCCTCGCTCGACTGCTCGGCCGCGGGGGCCCAATCGGCGTCGTCGAGATGCTTCTCGGACACTGGTTCAGCCTCTTTCGATCTAGTTCGGCACGCCGAAGACGACGTCCACCACCAGCTGGAAGACCGTGTCCAGACCGAAGATGACCGCCATCATGACGACGACGAATCCGAGCACGACGCTCGTAAATTTGAGGAGCTCCTTGCGGGTCGGTGTGACGACCTTGCGGAGTTCCGCGATGACCTCACGGAAGAAGATCACGATGCGCGCGAAGAAATTCGGCCTCTTCGCGGCGTTCGGCCCTCCTGCGGCGGCGGGCACCCCGCCAGCTGCATCCTGAGACATTCATCACCTTTCGTGGATCAGCGAATCTGCTGATTCGCAGGGCGGACAGGAATCGAACCTGCAACCTGCGGTTTTGGAGACCGCTGCTCTGCCAATTGAGCTACCGCCCTAGAGTCCCCTCAGCATCGTTCTCCGCATTGCGGCACGGCGAATGATGCAGCGAAGAACTGCACGCTCGATCATACGGCATGCGGAGAGGGGGTGCGAACCGGCGCCGGGCCGCGCGCGGCGTGTTCCATCGCCACGCCCCACAGTGATCGCTGTGATCGATACGCTGGTCGCGTGACTGAACGAGCTGCGCTGTCGAACAAGATCTCCGCCATCGCCGAGTCGGCCACCCTGAAGGTGGACGCGAAGGCGAAGGCCCTCAAAGCCGACGGACGCCCCGTCATTTCCTACGCCGCGGGCGAACCGGACTTCTCGACGCCATCGTCGGTCGTGACCGCGGCGCACGAGGCCCTCGAGGATCCGTCGAACTTCCGCTACTCCCCTGCGGCCGGTCTCCCTGCACTGAAGGAGGCGATCGTCCGCAAGACCGCGCGCGATTCGGGCCTTGAGATCACGCCGAGCCAGGTGGTCGTCACGAACGGCGGCAAGCAGGC
>JAJYSF010000206.1 GCA_021793715.1 Actinomycetes bacterium | reverse complement strand
CCAGGCCGGCGACGCGCCCGACGTCAGCTGGCTCCCCGTCGAGAGCAGCCTCGAGTACGTGCGCTCGGGCGCCCTGGTCGACCTCAGCGAAACGCTCGAAGCGACGGAGGGATTCGACCTGCCCGACTTCATCCCTTCGCTGATGGAACGGTGGACCGACGGCGATGCGATCTACGGCGTCCCGTTCTCGACCGGGCCGCTCGTGATGTACTTCAACAAGGATCTCTACGCCGAGGCCGGCGTGAAGAATCCCGAGGAGCTGATCGCCGAGGGCAACTGGACCTGGGAGGCGTTCCAGGAGACCTCGAAGGAGGTGTCGGACGCACTGGGCAACCGCGGATACGTGCTCAACGACTTCGACTTCCAGAACTGGACCCGTCTGCTGCCGTTCATGAACGCGTACGGGGCGTCGCCGTGGAACGACGACGCGAGCACGTGCACCATGAACTCGCCCGAGATGGTCGAGGCAATGACGGTCTTCCACGACATGACCTTCGCCGACGGGTCGATGCCCGTCCCCGGTCAACAGGTCGACTTCTGGGGTGGGCAGGTCGCGGCGACGTCGGCGTTCCTCGGCGGCAGCGCGAGCCTGCAGGATGCTGACTTCGAGTGGGGGCTCGTGCCGACGCCGGCTGGGCCTGCCGGAGCCGTGGTCGCCACGGGCCAGGCCTCGATCGTCGCGCTCGCCGCAGGGAACAACACCTCGGAGGCCGCCGAGTTCGTCGCCTTCCTCGGCTCGAAGGATCCGATGGCCGAGTACTCCGGCTTCTTCCCGCCGATCCGTGAGAGTCTGCTCACGCCCGAGACGCTTTCCGAGAGTTCGCCGGTGCTCACACCCGAGCTCGTGCAGCCCGTGATCGACGGTGTGAAGGAGAACGGACAGGTCTTCCCTGTCGCCGAGAACGACGCGGCGGTGGCCGACGCGCTGAACTCGGCGCTGGACGAGTTCCTGTACCAGCCCGACGCCGACGTCGCCGACGCTATGGACAGCGTGTGCGCGGCGATCGATCCGCTCCTGCAGTGACGGGGATCGCTGGTTCGGACGATGAGTCTTCGTAGCGCCACCTCGGCTGCGGTGCCCGGGCGTCGGTCCCGGGCGCCGCAGCCGAGATCCAACAGCCCTCGACGCCGGGAGCTCGGACGCAACGCGTTCGGCTACGCTCTGCTCGCACCGCAGACGCTCGGCTTCCTCGTCGTGGGGATCATCGCCGTCGGCGGTGTCGTGCAGCTGAGCCTGACGCGGGTCAACGTGCTCGCGGGCACGCGGGAGTTCGTCGGGCTCGACAACTACACGCGGCTGTTCAGTGACCCCGACATGGTGGTCGTGCTCGCCAACACGTTCTTCTTCGTGTTCGTGCTGAGCATCGCGGGGACGATCGTCGCCCTCGCCCTCGCGCTCCTGCTCAATCAGCAGCTGCCTGGCATCAACTTCTTCCGCGCGGCGATCTTCATTCCTGCGCTCGTCACGACGGTCGCGTGGGTGCTGGTGTGGCGGTTCATCCTCCAGCCGCAGGGCCTGCTCGACAGCCTGCTGAGCGTCGTCGGCATCGGTCAGCTCCCGTGGCTTCGCGGGGGATGGCTGACGCTGGGCGCGTTCGCCGTCATCCAGCTGACGAAGAACGTCGGCATCAACATGATGATCTTCCTGGCCGCGTTGCAGGCGGTGCCGTCGGAGCTCATGGACGCCGCGCGCGTCGACGGCGCCGGACGCTGGCAGCGCTTCCGCAACGTCGTGCTGCCGCAGATCTCGCCCGCGATCCTCATGGTGTTCATGCTGATGGTGAGCGGTTCGTTCCGCGTCTTCGAGCTCGTGCTGCTCATCACGAACGGCGGGCCCGGCAACCAGACCTCGGTGCTCGCGTTCGAGATCTACCGACAGGCGTTCCGGCTCAACGACGTCGGGTACGCGGCCGCGCTCGCGGTGTTCCTGTTCGCTCTTGTGCTGGCGCTGACGGGCATCATCTGGCAGCTCCGACGGAAGCTGGTGTTCCATGAGTCAGAGTGACCGCCGACGCACCGTCGCCCTGCGCCGCGTGCCGACCTATGCGCTCCTGACAGCCGTCGCGCTGCTGTTCCTGGGGCCCGTCTTCTGGATGATCAGCGCCTCGCTGAAGTCCATCAACGAGGTCCTGCGCTACCCGCCGACGATCATTCCCGAGATCTTCCAGTGGGGGAACTACGCACAGGTCTTCACCCTCCAACCCTTCGGGCGACAGTTCGCGAATTCGGTTCTCGTGATGGTCCTCGTCGTGGCCGTGACGCTGACGATCGCGGTGCCCGCCGGCTACGCACTCGCGCGCGTCCGGCCCGTCGGCGCCGCGGCGATCTTCATCGTGCTGCTCAGCGGCGTGTTCATTCCCCCCGAAGCGGTCATCGTGCCGTTGTTCCAGGCCGCGGCCGACATCGGATGGGTCGACAGTTTCGCGCCGCTCGTGCTGTTCACCGCCGTGCTGTCGACGGCGCCGGTGGCCATGTTCATCATGCGGCAGGCGTTCCTGACGCTCCCGAACGAGTTCGAGGAGGCCGCCGTCCTCGACGGCGCGAATCGCTGGCGCACGATGGTGCAGATCTTCCTTCCGCTCGTGCGGCCGTCGATCGCGTCGGCGGTCGTGTTCACGGCGTGGTTCAGCTGGAACCAGTTCCTCGAGCCGCTGGTATACCTGCGTTCTCAGGAGATGCTCACCGTGCCTGTCGCGCTCACGCTCTTCGAGGATCCGCTCGCCGGGCCGCGGTGGCACGTGCAGATGGCCGCCACGACGATCTCCGTCGTGCCCGTGCTGATCGTGTTCCTCATCGCGCAGCGTCACGTGGTCTCCGGCCTCACCGCCGGCGGCCTGAAGTCGTAGATTCGACACCGTCAGCCGCGTCGAAAGGACCGTCACATGCCCGCGCGCTACTCTGGCCCGTTGCGCCTCAACTATCTCCAGTACACGGTGGCGTCGGACCGGCAGATGACCGAGACGATCGTGCGCGTTCTCGAGCCCGACGTCCTGTCGTCGAGCGAGCGGGTGCGCCTGCTGTTCCTGCTGCCGTCCACTCCCGAGCTGAGCCATCGGTCGGGGGACGGCCTCGACGAGATCCTGAGGCATGACCTGCACAACGAACACGGCTTCGTCGCGGTGGCTCCGACCTACTCCGATTGGCCGTGGATGACCGACCTTCCGGATCGGCAGATGTTCCAGCAGGTGCTGTACTTCATCGAGGACGTCGTCGGATTCGTCGACGGACTCTATCCGGGGGCCGAGCGGTTCCTCGTCGGATACAGCAAGGGCGGATCGGCCGCGGTGCAGCTGCTGCTGCGCTACCCGGAGCTGTTCCGCGGCGCGGCGGCGTTCGACTCGCCCGTGATGAAGGAGCAGCCCGACCAGTGGGAGATGCCGTACTTCTGGCCGAATCCCGAGCACTTCCGCGACTTCGCGATTCCGCACCTGCTGCGCACGCGGGGTCATCTGCTCGGCGAGGATCCGCGCATCGGGCTGTTCGGCTACGGCAACTTCGGCAAGGACGCTCCGGAGTGGACGTTCGACCACCTGTCGGCAGCCCATGAGCTGCTGAACGAGCTGA
>JAJYSF010000205.1 GCA_021793715.1 Actinomycetes bacterium | reverse complement strand
GCTGTACTACATGTTCGTCATCGCGTCCGTGGGCGCATCCGCCGTGACCTCGATTCCGCCGCGGCTGTACCCGGGGTTCAACTTCGTCGAGGTCGCGAGCAAGGTCTTCGAGACCGTGCCGTTCATCCAGTCGCTGATCAACAGCGTGATCGTGTCGCTGACGGTCGCGGTCCTCGCCGCGATCCTGTGCGCCTTGGCCGGCTTCGCTTTCGCGAAGCTGCGCTTTCCTGGTCGCAACGCGCTGTTCCTGATCGTGCTGCTGACGATGACGGTGCCCGCTCAGCTCAGCGTGATCCCCCAGTACCTGATCATCTCGTGGCTCGACTGGGTCGACACGCTCCAGGCGATCATCGTTCCGGGGCTCGCCAGCGCGTTCGGCATCTTCTGGATGCGGCAGCACATGGCAACGACCCTCAGCGACGAGCTGATGCAGGCCGCACGCATCGACGGCTGCAACAGCTGGCAGGTGTTCTGGCGGATCGGATTCCCCGTTGTGCGTCCTGCGGCGTTCGTGCTCGGGCTCATCACCTTCACGGCGGTGTGGAATGACTTCATGTGGCCGTTCATCGTGCTCAAGTCGCCAGAACTGTTCACCGTCCAGATCGCGCTGAAACAGCTTCAGGCGAACCGCACGATCGACCTTGCCCTCACCATGGGCGGGTCGTTCCTCGCGACCCTGCCGCTCCTGCTCGTGTTCTTCTTCGTCGGCAGACGTATGGTCGCCGGCATCATGGACGGCGCCTTCAAGGGGTGAGTCGTGCGGGCGTCTTCCGCGTCAGCTCACCGCGCTCGCGTGGACGACGACCGCACGATCAGGGTGGAACGTCGGAAACTCCAAGCCGACATCGCGCAGCATCGCGCCCGACATCACGCGCGCGCCGGTCTCGTCGCCGAGTGCCGCCGCCTCACGCAACCAGTCCGGCACCTGCCATGGCGGCCCGAGCGAGGCCGGGAGGTCGGCCGAGATCCGGTATCGACGCTCGTCGTGCAGGCCGACGAGTCGCACCCGCGTGAGGGTGTCGGCTGCCGTCGGCGGCGCAACGATCGTGTAGAGCGCCTCCGAGTGATCCGCAGCGACGACTCCGCGCAGTGAGGGGGCCATCGGATCCGTCTCTCCGCCGCCGACGTGGCGCCCCGTTGCGATCGTGCCGCGGAAACGACGGAAGAGCGCGATCCAGTGCCTGAGCGTCGCGCGCTCGTCGTCGGGCAGGCCGCGGATGTCCCATTCGATTCCGAAATGGCCGAGGAAGGCGATGGCGCAGCGGAAGTGCAGGTCGTGCGTGCGCCCCGTGACGCTCGAGGTCGGCGACGCGACGTGCGATCCGAGCATCTCCGGAGGCACCAGCAGCCCCGTCCAGCGCAGCAGCTGGAAGCGGTCGAACGGATCGTGGTTGTCCGAGGGGTGGACGCGGTCGGCGCGTTCGAGGATCCCGAGGTCGATGCGTCCGCCGCCGGACGCGCAGCTCTCGATCTCGAGGGCCGGGTGCCGCTCGCGCAGCTCGTCGAACAGGCGATAGACCGCGAGCGTCTGCTCGTGCACCGCGGCACCTCCGCTCGCCGGATGACCGGCGGCGATCAGGTCGCGATTGTGATCCCACTTGACGTACGCGGCGCCGGTGTCGCGCACGAGCTGGTCGAGCGCGTCGAGGATGTGCGCGTATGCCTCGGGATTGGTCAGGTCCAGCACCTGCTGAAAACGGAAGAGCGCGGGCAGCTCCGGTCGCGCGCGCAGAATCCAGTCCGGATGTGCGCGGGCGAGGTCCGAGTCCTCATTGACCATCTCCGGCTCGACCCAGACGCCGAACTCCATGCCGAGTTCGCGCACGGCGTCAGCGAGCGGAGCGAGGCCCTCCGGCCACACCTCGAGGTCGGGGGTCCAGTCGCCGAGACCCGCACGATCGTCCCGACGGTTCCGGAACCACCCGTCGTCGAGGACGAACCGCTCGACCCCGAGCGCCGCCGCTTCCTGCGCGAGCTCAAAAATCGTCTCGGGATCCTGGTCGAAGTACACGGCCTCCCACACGTTCAGCGTGATGGGACGCGGCCGTAACCTCGAGCGGGAGCGACGCCGCAGGTGCGCGTGGAAGCGCGCCGACGCCGTATCCAGCCCGTCGCCGTAGCTGCCGTAGACCCACGGCGTCTCGTAGGCCTCTCCCGGCGCGAGGCGGACCTCTCCGGGGAGCAGTAGCTCCCCGCCGCGGAACGCGAGCGTCGCGTCGCCGCGCTCGAGCGCGTGATGATGGTTGCCGCTGAATCCGACGTGACCGAGCCAGACCTCGCCCGCGTCCGAAGAGAACCCCGGAACGCCCGCCGCCAGGATGGTCGTCGCGTCGAGGCCCGTCCGTCCGCGCCGCGAGTCACGCACGTGCGCACCGCGCACGACCGGGTGCCGCTGCGGGAGTCGCTCATGCCCCCATCTCCCTGCGAAGTCGAGCAGCTCGCTCGCCCGCGTCGGGATCGACAGCGCAAGCGTCATCCCCTGGATCTCGAGCGGTTCGCCGGAGGCGGCGCCATTTCGCACGCTGCTGCGCACCCGCAGGAGTCCCTCCGGCGAGAGTTCGAGGTCGATCTCGAGCTCGACCGCCGCCCACTCGTCGTGCGCTGTGAACGCCACACGCGCCGGTCCGGTCTGGACGACGGCGCGCGTCATCTCGCCGCCGTCGATCTCGACGGACCGCACGACGAACCGGGGCGCCCAGGCGGCGCCCGCGCGATGCGCTTCGAACCCCGGGTGGCCGAACCACGCGGCCCCATGCTCGGGGAGCAGCGAGGGCCGATACGGCACGTCGGAGACGCCCTCGAGCCCCGGGCGGTGCTCCGCGTCCCAGAACGCGACGAGGTCGTCGTCGGTGGCGCGGATCCGTGGACCCCAGTGTGCGATGACCGGCAGCGCGTGATCGGACGAGACGAGGACGACGGAGACGTCGCCGGCGGTGAGGTGGATGAGGCGCTGAGCGTTCATCCGACCATTGTTCGCACAGGTCGAGGCTCCGGCACAAGACCCTGTGAGATCGATCTCCGACGGTCGGGAGGTCAGACGGGGAAGCGCGCCCGCGTCGACCCGCGCGTCACGAGCTCGGTCGGGAGGTGCACGACGTCGTCGACGCGGTCGCGACCTGCGACCTGGCGCGCGAGCATCTGCACCGCGGCCGCCGCCATCTCGCGGATCGGCTGACGGATCGTCGTCAGCGAGGGGTGCAGCCACCGGGCGCCGCGCACGTCGTCGAACCCGACGACCATCACGTCCCGCGGGATCACCAGGCCCGCTTCGCCGATCGCGCGGTAGGCGCCCGCCGCCATCTCGTCCGAGCAGGCGAACACCCCGATGGGCCCCTGTCCCCCGATCTGAGCGAGGGACTGCGCGCACGCACGCCACGCGCCCATCGCGCCCCAGTCGGCCTCGGCCCGCACACAGGGCGCGCCGGGCGTTGCACGCTCGATGGTCGAGAGGAAGCCCTCAACCCGGGCGCGACCGTACCGGTAGGAGGGCGCCCCGCCGATGACGATGAAGCGGCGCACGCCGCGTTCGAGGAGGTGCTGCGCGGCCGCGGCGCCGCCCGCGTGGTC
>JAJYSF010000204.1 GCA_021793715.1 Actinomycetes bacterium | reverse complement strand
TGGTGTCGACCAACATCACGTACTTTCTGGCGTGGAACTTCATGGATCCACGCAGCAATTACGTCGGTCGGCGTCCGCCCCTGTCCCCGGACCAGATCACCGAACTGCTCGAGCCGCGCAACCTGAGCGACACGGTGCCTCTGCTCGAACGCTGGTGGCGATGGCTGACAGATATCGTGCTCCACTGGAACTGGGGCGTCGCGCCCGATGGTGGCAGTGTCAACGCTCAGATGGCCGCTCGGATGTGGATCTCGGCAGAGTTCGTGACGGGAGCCACGATCATCTCGACGGTCGCCGGCATCTCACTCGGCGTTTACACCGCGAACCGCCAGTACAAGGTCGCGGACCGCATCGGCCACTTCACTTCGACGATCACGATGAACATCCCGCCGATCGTCGCGGCGCTCGGGTTCGTGCTCATCGCGATCTTGATCAACGACGCGGCCCGGACGACGATCTTCTACGTGACCGGTCCCGTCGGACTCTCGTCGGAGCAGTGGTGGGTGCCCGTTCTCGATACGCTCCACCGGCTGATCCTGCCGACGCTCGCGATGTCGCTCGTCGGATACGCGACGACGCACTTCCTGCAGCGCGCGCTGCTGCTCGACAACATCAACGCCGACTACGTGCGCACCGCGCGCGCCAAGGGCTTGACCAAGCGCACCGCGATTCGCCGACACGCACTGCGAACCTCGCTCATCCCGATCGCCACCCAGATCGCCTTCACGATCCCGAACGTGTTCCTCGGCGCCGTGCTGTCCGAGCAGATCTTCGCGTGGCACGGGCTCGGGGAGTATCTCGTCCAGACCATCGGCCGCAATGACGTCCACGGCACGGTCGCGATCGCCGCGTTCGGTGCCTTCCTCACGGCCATCGGCGCGCTGCTCGCCGACATCGCGGTCGTAGCCCTCGATCCGAGAGTGCGGGTGAAGTGACATGATGACGACCGAATCCGCCCCGATGCAGCGCTCGAAGCCGATGTCGAAGACGCGGCTGTACACCCGCCGTTACTTCCGCAACATCCCCGCAACCATCGCGCTCGGCATCTTCGTCCTGCTCGTACTGTTCGCGCTGTTCGGACCGCTCGTCCAGAAGTGGAACCACATCGAGCTGGACTTCCTCGCGCTGAGCGATCCGCCGAGCGCAGATCACTGGTTCGGCACGACGGGCCCCGGCAACGACGTCTACGCGATGACCGTCGAAGGCCTCAGGCGGTCGCTGATGATCGCGCTCATCGTGTCGACAGGAACCACCGTGATCTCCGCCGTCCTCGGCGCCGTCGCCGCCTACTTCGGCGGGGTGCCGGAGCGCATCATCCTGTGGATCATCCACTTCATGATGGCGGTTCCCGCCTTCCTCATCGTCGCGCTCGTCACCAACGGCTCGGGAGGCAACTGGTTCATCCTCGCGCTCATGTTGATCCTGATCGGCTGGATGGTCCTCGCCCGCACCGTCTGGACGCTCTCGCTATCCATCCGTGAGAGCGAGTACATCCAGGCGGCGCGATACATGGGCGTCGGCAGCTTCACGATCGTGGTGCGTCACATGCTGCCGAATATGGCGTCGCTGCTCATCATCAATTTCACCCTCGGCATCGTCACTGCCGTCAACCTCGAGACGAGCCTGTCGTTCCTGGGCTTCGGTGTTCGGGTGCCCGACGTCTCGCTCGGCACCCTGATCGCCTCCGGGTCCAGCGTCATCTCCTCGGCACCGTGGATCTTCCTCTTCCCGGGAGCGATCCTCACGCTGCTCACGGTGTCGATGGCCTTCGTCGCCGACGGCCTGCGCGACGCCTTCGATCCCACTTCGGCGGCAGGAGGCCGCGCATGACCGACCCGATTCTCTCCGTCAGCGACCTCACGGTCAGCTTCGCCAGCGAGGCGGGTCGTGTCGATGCGGTGCGCGGCGTCAGCTTCGACCTGCACCCCGGCAAGACGATCGGCATCGTCGGCGAGTCCGGCTCCGGCAAGTCCGTCACGTCGCTCGCGATCATGGGCCTGCTCGACGACAACGCCCGCATCGGCGGATCCGTGATGTTCGACGGCCAGGAACTGCTCGGCAAGACCGACAAGCAGATGTCGCGGATCCGCGGCAATGGCCTGTCGATGATCTTCCAGGATCCGCTCACGTCGCTCACGCCCGTCTTCACGATCGGCGACCAGCTCGTCGAGGCGATCACCGCGCACCGCGGCGTCTCGAAGCAGAAGGCGTGGGAGCGCGGCATCGAGTTGCTGCAGATCGTCGGCATCCCGAATGCCGAGGCTCGCATGCGCAGCTTCCCCCATGAGTTCTCCGGTGGAATGCGTCAGCGCGTCGTGATCGCGATCGCGATCGCGAACGACCCGAAGCTCATCATCGCCGACGAGCCGACGACGGCCCTCGACGTGACGATCCAGGCGCAGATCCTCGACGTCATCAAGAAGGGCCAGGAGGAGACGGGCGCCGCCGTCGTCATGATCACGCATGACATGGGCGTCGTCGCGAGTGTCGCGGACGACGTCCTCGTGATGTACGCCGGCCGGCCCGTCGAGCACGCCCCGGTCGACAGCCTCTTCTACGACACCCGGATGCCGTATTCCATCGGCCTGCTCGGCGCGATCCCCCGCGTCGACAAGAAGGAGAAGGAACCGCTCATCCCGATCAAGGGCAACCCGCCCCTGCTGATCGACCTGCCCGATGAGTGCCCGTTCGCCGACCGCTGCCCGATCGCCGTCGCGGCGTGCCGCCAGGGCGAGCCGAGGCTCCTGCCCGTCGCGGAGGGCGGGCCGGACCACGTCGCCGCGTGCATTCGCACCGATGAGATCCGTAGCGGCGAGATCGACGGCGCACCGGTGTACCCGCCGCCCGCGATCCCGGAGAGCCCGCTCGCGGCGCGTCCGCGCGAGGAGCGCAGCGAGACCCTGCGCGTGGAGAACCTCACCAAGACGTTCCCGCTGATGAAGGGGTCGCTCGCCAAGCGCAAGGTCGGCGAGGTCCACGCTGTGAAGAACGTCTCGTTCGACATCCGCGAGGGCGAAACGCTCGCGATCGTGGGCGAATCCGGATCCGGCAAGACAACCACCCTGCTCGAGATCATGGAGTTCGCGAAGCAGGACGAGGGCGACATCGTCATCGGCGGCACGAGCGTCGCCGACGTCCGTTCACGTCGCCAGGAGCGCAAGATCCGCCGCGACATCCAGATCGTGTTCCAGGATCCGATGGGCGCTCTCGACCCGCGCATGACGGTCTTCGACATCATCGCCGAGCCGTTGCGCACGATCCGCGTCGACAAGAAGCGCACACACGAGCGCGTGGACGAGCTGATGAACCTCGTCGGCCTGAACCCCGCGCACAGCGACCGGTTCCCGCAGGCGTTCTCTGGCGGCCAGCGCCAGCGCATCGGCATCGCCCGCGCACTCGCGACCGAGCCTCGGCTGCTCGTGCTCGACGAGCCGGTGTCGGCGCTCGACGTCTCGATCCAGGCCGGCGTCATCAACCTGCTCGACGAGCTCAAGGCGAAGCTCGGCATCTCCTATCTCTTCGTCGCACACGACCTCTCGGTCGTCCGACACCTTGCCGACCGCGTCGCCGTG
>JAJYSF010000203.1 GCA_021793715.1 Actinomycetes bacterium | reverse complement strand
TCCCAGCCCCAGTCGACGAGCATCCGCGTCGTCGCGTAGACCGCCAGGGAGGCGAGTGCGGGGAACGAGACGTCGATGCCGCCGGAGACGAGCACCATGTACGTTCCCACGGCGAAGATGCCCGGGACGACCATGGCGCCCGCGAGGGAGACGATGTTGTCGAGCGAGAAGAACAGGCCGCTGCGAGCCTGGATCGCGATCGCGAGGGCGACGATGACGAGCAGAATGTAGAACTCGTTCTGGTGCAGGACCTTCTGAAGCCTGGTGCGAGCCTTCATCGCGTCCCTCCTTCGATGGCGTCTTCGGACATGAGCTCGGACAGGCGCTCTTCGCTCGTGGTGGTCGGGTCGACCTCGTGGACGAGGCGGCCGTCGCGCATCACGAGCACGCGGTTGCAGTTCTCGATGATCTCGGGGATGTCGTCGGAGATGATGACGACCGCGAGGCCCTCGGCGGCGAGCTCACGCAGCACCTGGTGGATGTCGTGCTTGGAGCCGATGTCGACGCCGACGGTCGGGCCGTTCAGCACGAGCACGCGGGGGTTGGTGGCGAGCCACTTGCCGAGCACGACGCGCTGCTGGTTGCCGCCCGAGAGCGTGCTGACCGCGTTGTCCGGATTCGGCGTTGCGATCTTCAGCCGATCGACCCAGCGCTGTGCCTCGGCGTCGATCTTCGTATCGCTCAGCATGCCGACCCGCGAGACGAACCGGTCGATGACCGAGATCGTGATGTTCTTGCCGATCGAGCGCTCGAGGGCGAGGCCCTCGGTGAGACGGTCCTCGGGGACGTACGCCATGTCGCGCGCGATCGCGTCGCGGATGCTGCCGAGCTTCGCGTGCTTACCGTCGACGAGGATCCGCCCGGAATCGTGGGGGATGAGGCCGAACATCGCCAGCGCGAGCTCGGTGCGTCCCGAGCCGAGCAGACCCGTGATGCCGAGGATCTCGCCCGGGCGCAGCGCGAGGCTGACGTCGTCGAAGGATCCCTCGACACCGAGGCCCTCGAGCTCGAGCACCGGATCCGCCGAGATCTCGCCGGGGCTGAATCGTGCCTCGTCGAACTCGCGGCCGGTCATGTAATAGGAGAAGCTCTTGCGGTCGAGCTCTTCGGGGAGGCACGTGATGACGTGCTTGCCGTTGCGGATGATCGTGAACCGCTGGCTGATCTCGAAGACTTCTTCGAGCTTGTGGCTGACGAACAGGATCGCGACGCCCCGTGAGGTGAGGTCGGAGATGACTTCGAACAGCCGCGCGACCTCGCGCTTGGTCAGCGCCGTGGTCGGCTCGTCGAGGACGAGCAGGCGCGCGTCGTTCATGAGCGCGCGAGCGATCGCGATGAGTTGCTTCTGCGCGACCGGGAGCGCGTCGACGCGCGCGTCGAGGTCGATGTCGACGCCGACCTTCTCGAGCGCCTGCTCTGCCGTCTGGCGCATGCGGCGCCAGCTGACGAAGGGGCGCCCCGAGGAGAGCTCGGAGGTGAAGGCGAGGTTCTCGAGCACGGTGAGGTTCGGGAAGACCGAGAAGTCCTGGTAGATCACCTGGACGCCGTGCGCGATGGCGTTCTTCGGGGTGAGCGAGCGGTAGCTGTCGTCGCCGAGCACGATCTCGCCCCGGTCGGGCGCGTGCACGCCCGAGAGCACCTTGATCAGTGTCGACTTGCCGCTGCCATTCTCGCCGGCGAGGCAGTGCACCTCGCCCGCGGCGATCTCGAGCGTGATGTTGTCGAGCGCCTGCACGCCGGCGAATGCCTTGCTGATGCCGCGGAGGCTGATGATGTTGTCCAACGTGGATCCTTTCCGACGTCGAGTGTCGGGGCGGCCGGTATCCGGCCGCCCCGGAAACGGATCAGAACGGATCAGAACCCGAAGTCGTCGACGTTGTCGGCGTTGATTTCGATCCAGCCGTTGCCCTCGAGGATCTTGTCGCTGCCCTCGGCGAACTGCATGTCCTCGTAGCCCTCGAGACCGAGGTCGAGACCGTTCTCGATCTCTTCGCCGTCGAGAATCATCGTGGCGAGCGAGGCCATCGCGTAACCCGCGTCGGCCGGGTCCCACAGCGTGAGCGACTGCACGATGCCCTTCTCGAGGATGTCCTTGTTGTCGGCGGGCATGCCGGTGCCGCTCGCGAAGACCTCGCCGGTCAGGCCGGCCTCTTCGATCGCGCGTGCCACGCCGGGGGCGTCGAACGAGGAGGTGCCGACGACGCCCTTGAGGTCCGGGTGCGCCTTGAGGAGCTGGCTCGCGACCTGGTAGGCGACCTCGCCGTCATCCTGCGACTCGACGCGCGGCTGCGCCTCGAGCAGCTGCATGTCGGGGTAGGCCTCCTTCTGCCGCTCGACGGCACCGTCGGCCCACTCGTTGTGCGAGGCGTTGGTGACGTGGCCGACCATCGTCGTGTAGAGACCCTCTTCGCCCATCGCCGCGGCGAGGTTGTCCATGATGAACGCACCGTAGGCCTCGTTGTTGAAGGCCTCGATGTCGTACATCGTGTTCTCCTGGCTGGCGCCCTCGTGGGTGACCACGACGATGCCGGCGTCGAGCGCCTGCTTGAGGACGTTCTCGATCGCGGCCGGGTCGACCGGGACGACGCCGATCGCGTCGACGTCCTGCGCGATGAGGTCCTGAATGACCTGCGCCTGCATCGTGGCATCGGTGTCCGACGGCCCGCGCTGGTAGACGTTCATGCCGGTGTCGTCGGCGTAGCGGTCGACGCCCTCTTCCATGCGCACGAACCAGGGGTTCGTCGCGTCCTTCGGAACGATCGCGATCGTGTAGTCGCCGTCGCCCGCCTCGCGCTCGCCGCCGCCGGCGTTCTCGCTCTGGCCGCCCGGCGTGCAGGCGGTGATACCCAGTCCGAGCACCGCGATCGCTGCGATCGCCGTGGTCTTGAAGCGTCGCTGCTTCGTCATGATGTCCTCCAAAGTCGGGATGTGAATTGCGGTGAGCGCGACTTCGGAATTCTCAGGCGCCGCGCCGTTGCGTGGTACAGGGTTTTGAAGCGCTTCATAAACTGAAGCGCTTTAATAGTAGCCTCGGAAAGTGGGATCCACAAGAAGCCCGCACACGATGACGATGCAACGATCTGGAAAGGTGGGGTGTCATGGGAGGACACGACGGCTCTGACGGCGGTGTCGTGCGTCTCCGTGATGTCGCGGCCTACGCGGGAGTGTCGAGCGGCACGGTGTCGAACACGATCAACCACCCCGACCGGGTGCGTCCGCACACGCGCAAACTCGTCAACGACGCGATCACCGCGCTCGGCTACGTACCGAACCAGCAGGCGCGCATGCTCATGGGCGTCGCGAGCGAGGTCATCGGCCTCGTGGTGCTCGACGTCGAGAGCCCGTTCTACATGGAGACCGCCCACGCGATCGAGCGCGCCGTGCGCCGGTCGGGCCAGGTCGTCATGCTGAGCACGTCCGAGGGCGACCTCGAGCGCGAGGCCGCCCTGCTGCGCGTGCTCGCGGCGCAGGGCGTACGCGGCGCCATGCTCGCCCCCTCCACCGCCGACATCGACACGTCGCGCTACCGCGACCTGCCGCGCGCGCTGCCGGTGATCCTGCTCGACTTCGACG